>CAJAXU010000110.1 GCA_903948045.1 uncultured beta proteobacterium
GTGCAGTTCATGGGCTCCATGGTGGCGTGCGCCAGGTAAGGCGCGTGGTACTGCGCCTCGACCAACCGGACTGCCGCCGCTTCGGCCTTGTCAACCGAACCTCGGTCGTGAAAAGTAAAGCCCTTCTCCGACTTTAACTTGTCAAGCAGCTGGGTGTGGATTCGCTCGGAGTCCAATGCACCTTCAGCGCGTTGGGCCCATTGCACCTGCAGGGCCCGGGCCGCTTGCTGGGTGTGCCAAGTGGTTTTCCCGACCACCGCCAAGCCGGCGCTGGAGCCAGCCACCGGGGTGAGCGGCACCACCCGTTCAATCCCCGGCATGGCGAGCGCGGCCTTGTCGTCAACGGTTTGCACTGTGCCGCCCAGCATCGGCGCCTGGCGCAAGGACGCAAACAGCATGCCAGGCAGGCGAACATCCATGCCAAAAAGCGCAGTGCCATTGGTCTTGGACGGCACGTCGGTCCGCAGGGCCGGCTGACCAATCAGGCGCCACTGGCTCCGGTCTTTCAGTGTCACCGAGGCAGGCGCCAGCCCCGCCGCCGCTTGGGCAAACTCACCGTAATGACCGGTCTTGCCGGAAGCGTGGCTCAGCACACCGGCCCGGACCGTCAGTTCTGCAGCCGGGACTTTCCACTGCGCCGCAGCCGACTCAAGCAAGCTGGCCCGCGCTGTGGCCGCGGCCTGACGCAAGGGTGCCCAAGCATCCGCCACGCTGGATGATCCGCCCGTGGCATTGATGCCCAGCTCCCGGGCAATCTTGCCCACCAACCATTCGCCGGTTTTTACCAGAACCGGCTTCTCGTCGCCTTCCGAGTCCATCGGGTGAAAAGGCAGGCTGCCGACGAACATCGCCACGTTGCCGTAAATCGCGTCCACACCCGCCTGTTCCAGGCTAATTCGGGAGAGTGGCAAATCCATTTCCTCGGCCACCAGCATGGCCAACGCCGTGTGAATGCCCTGCCCCATCTCGCTGCGGTGCATGGCCAGCGTCACACCGCCATCGGCCGTCACCTTGATCCAGCCATTCAGTGCCACATCACCCTGCGTAGGCAACATCATGGCTGGGGTGCCCAGACGGGAGCGGGCCGGCAGCACGCCCCAACCGACAATCAGGGCGCCGGTCGCGCCCAGGGCGCTCAGTAGCCAGGTGCGGCGCTTCATGCTGCAAGCCCGGTGCTGGCTACAGTGGCCGTGCCAGCGGCACGGTGGATCGCCGCCCGCACCCGCTGGTAGGTGCCACAGCGGCAAATATTCGTCATGGCCTCGTCAATGTCGGCGTCGCTTGGCTTGGGCTTGCGCTGCAGCAATGCCGTGGCGGCCATCAGCATGCCACTTTGGCAGTAGCCGCATTGGGGCACCTGCTCGGCAATCCAGGCTGCTTGCAGGGCATTTGGCTTGTCGGCGGTGCCCAGTGACTCGATGGTCAGAATCTTCTTGCCGGCCAGGCTGGCCAAGGGTGTGACGCAGGACCGGACGGCCTGGCCCTCAACGTGCACGGTGCAGGCACCGCAGGCAGCCACGCCGCAGCCGAACTTGGTACCTGTCAGGTTCAACTCGTCACGCAGCCACCACAGCAGCGGCATATTGGGATCGGCGTCAGTCTTGGTGTTTTGGCCGTTGATGTTCAATTCCATGGGGGCTCCAGGTGATTTAAATGACTTTGAGCCAGGGGCTCACCAGCGCGCGCCAAAGGTCTGGCGCAATTCTTCGATCTGGGCGTCGCTCAGCGGCACGGGTGCCACCGGGGTCAGGCACACCAGTCTGGCCGTTTCTTCCAACTCTTCCAAGGTGGCCATGGCAGCGGCGGCTGACTGGTGCCACACAGTGGGTCCCAGGCGCGCCAACATCACAGCGCGGATAGGTGTGCCGGCCCGGCCATAGCGTTCGATCGTCGTCGCCACGCACCGAGCCGCTTCCGGGTCGCCAGGGCGGTGGTAGGGAATCAACGGGACGTGGCCCACTTTCATCACGAAGTAGGGGGTCAGGGCCGGCAACAATTCAGGCTCGTCGCCCAACGGGGTCCGCAAGCTCAAGGCCACACAGTGGGTGCTGTGCGTGTGGATCACGCAGCGGGTTTCCGGATCAAATTGGCCTGCAGCCCCGTAGATCATTCGGTGTAGCGCTATTGTTTTGCTAGCACGGTCACCGCTGAGCTGCTGCCCATGCTCGTCCAGCCGGGCCAGCTTCGCCGGGTCGAGCGACCCCAGGCAGGCATCCGTCGGTGTGATGAGAAAACCGCCCCCATCCGACGCGTCCAACCGCAGGCTGATGTTGCCAGCGGTGGCATGCACATAGCCACGCTCATACAGGCTGCGGCCTACTCGGCAAATGTCCTCTCGCGCTTGTGTTTCTCTCATGCCAACTGCACAAAGGCTTTGCTGAAGAAATCATCCGAGCCAAAGTTGCCGGATTTGAGCGTGAGGTGCAGTCCAGCGCCTACGGCGGCATCGCTCTGGGCATGGCACCAAGGCACACCGGGGTCGATTTGCGGGCCAATCTTCAGCTGGTTGATGTGCAAGGCCTGCACGCAGGCACCCGAGGTTTCACCGCCGGCCAACACCAGTTGGCGCACGCCCAAACCCACCAAACCCCGCGCGATCGCCGCCAGGGTGTGCTCAACCAGGTGACCCGATGCTTCGGCACCAAGTTGACCCTGCACCGCCTTGACCGCCTGCACGTCGGCAGACGAATAGACCAGCACCGGCCCCTGCGCCAGCAAGGGTTGGGCCCAGGCCAGGGCGTCAGTCACCACATCGCCACCCGCCGCTTGCCGGGCGGCGATCTGCAATGGGTCGACTGCCAGCGCCGGGCGGCCTGAGGCGATGAAAGCCTGCACCTGCCGGTTGGTGGCCAGCGAGCAGCTGCCAGAGACCACCGCTTGCCAACCTGCGGCGGGGGGCAAGGCGCTGGCGGTGCTGGAGGGCGCCAGCCCGAAGTTGCCCGGCAGGCCGATTGCCACGCCCGAGCCAGCGGTGACCAGCGGCATGCCGTGCAAGGCCGGGCCGAGGCGCATCAGGTCTTGGTTGGAAATGGCGTCCACCACAGCCACGCGCACGCCCTGGCTTCGCAGTTGGGCTATGCGCGCCTGAATGGCCGAGGCGCCCTGCGCCACCACCTGGTGATCAATCAAGCCCACCTTGCCAGTGCATTGCCCCTGCAACACCCGCACCAGATTGGCATCGGTCATGGGGGTGAGTGGGTGGTTTTGCATACCGCTTTCGTTGAGCAACACATCGCCCACAAAAAGGTAGCCTTTGAACACGGTGCGGTGGTTGTCCGGAAAAGCCGGGGTGGCAATGGTGAAATCCGTGCCCAAGGCGTCCATCAGGGCCTCTGTCACCGGGCCGATGTTGCCAAGAGGCGTGCTGTCAAAGGTGGAGCAGTACTTGAAATAAATCTGCTGCGCACCCTGTGCCTGTAACCACCTCAAGGCCGCCAGCGATTGGGCGACGGCCTCGCGCGCTGGCAGCGTGCGCGACTTGAGCGCCACCACCACGGCGTCGGCCTGCGCGTCTAGCGCTTGCACAGGAACGCCAATCGCCTGGACCACCCGCATGCCGGCGCGCACCAGGTTGTTGGCAAGGTCGGTGGCGCCAGTGAAATCGTCGGCAATACAGCCGAGCACCGTGCGGCTCATGGCTTTTTTGGCAACTCTATGCCGGGGAAGATTTTGATCACCGCGCTGTCGTCCTCGCGGGCAAAGCCTGCGCTGGAGGCCTGCATGAACATCTGGTGCGCCGTGCTGGAGAGCGGCAGCGGAAACTTGGTGGCACGCGCCACGTCCAGCACCAGTCCCAGGTCTTTCACAAAAATGTCCACTGCCGACAGCGGTGTGTAGTCGGCGGCCAGCACATGGGCCATGCGGTTTTCAAACATCCAGCTGTTGCCCGCGCTGTGAGTGATCACCTCATACAGTGCGGCGGCGTCGACGCCTTCACGCAGACCCAGCGCCATCGCCTCGGCCGCAGCGGCGATGTGCACGCCAGCCAGCAGCTGGTTGATGATTTTGACCTTGCTGCCAGCCCCGGCACAGTCGCCGAGCCGGTAGACCTTGGCCGCCATGGCGTCCAGCAACGGGCCCACGGCGGCGTACGCCGCAGGCACACCTGCGGTCATCATCGTCATCTCGCCACTGGCGGCTTTGGCGGCACCACCCGAGATCGGCGCGTCAAGGTAGAGAATGCCCAATGTTGTCAGCCGCGCCTCCAATGCGATCGACCAATTCGGATCAACGGTGGAACACATGACAAAGACACTGCCCGGCGCCATGGCGGATGCACAGCCGCCCTCGCCAAACAGCACAGCCTCGGTCTGGGCAGCGTTCACCACCACCGACACAATCACCTGGCACTGCCGGGCTAACTCGATCAGCGTGGCGCAGGCCACACCGCCGTCAGCCGCAAACGCCTGCGCGGCTTCGGCACGCACATCGAACACCCGCACTGCATGGCCGTCGCGCCGCAACGACCGCGCCATACCACTGCCCATGGCGCCCAGACCAATAACGCCCACGTTGTAGCTCATGATGATTTTTCCAAACCGAAGGACGCAAAGTATCGCACTTTGGGCCGTTCGTCCGGGGCCACCAACACCAGTGCCCGAGCCAGGTCAGGCGCTACCGTCAGGAACTTTTTTACTATATTTAATATAGCTAACTAACCAATAAGGACGGGGCCTAGGGCCTGATTTGACTCAATAAAAGGCCTCTGGCGTCGACCCCAAACGATGCGGCGGTGGGCACAGTGCGCCCAGCTCGGTCAGGCCTGGCGTGGTCTGACGACATCACAGCCCCACTTGCCCCTCGGCCAGGCGCAGGCGCTCGACCAGTGCCTCGATTTCGGGCCGCAGGCCACGTTGGCTGACGGCACAGCGCAGCTGCAGATGCATCGGCGGCAGGGCCACATCCAGCTCCACCAGGCGGCCTTCCTGCAGATCTTGGGCCACACTGCGGCGCAGTGATAAGGAAATACCCAGCCCCGCCAGCACCATTTCGCGCACCATGCCCATGTCTTGCGCTTGCGAGCGAACGGGTGGTGTCGGCATGCCGGCATCGGTCATCATCTGCCCCAGCGTTCGGCCAAAATAAGAGCTGCGGTAGGCTGAAATGAACGGGTGCTGGGCCAGCACCTCGGGGGCAATCTGCTGCTGGTTGGCCAGGGCGTGGTCGGGATGGGCAATAAAAGCCAGCCGATAACGGCCCAGCATTGCCGTGGGCAAACCGGGCACCTCATCTTTGCTCAGCAAGAACGCCACGTCAACAGCACCGCGCTGAAACAAGTCGCGGACCTCTTCAAAGGTACCGGTATGGGCGATCAACTCTACCTTTGGAAACTGGCTGGCAAAGGCTTCCAGCGGTTTGGCCAGCAGCGACGTAGCCACAAAGCGTTGCGCCGCAAAATGCAGCGGTTGGTTCAGCCGGCGCAGGGCGGTGGACACCGAATGCGCACCGGCCAGGGTCGGTATGGCGTACTCATACAGGGTCTTGCCGGCTTCGGTCAGACGTGGCGGCCGGCCAGGCTGACGTTCAAACAAAGGCGTGCCCAGACGGTCTTCTGCGGCACGAATATGGGCACTGACCGAAGACTGGGCAATGTCCAGCGCCTCGGCAGCGGCGCCAAAGCCCTGGTTGTCAACCACCGCCACAAAGACTTGCAATCGTCGCATTGATACCTGCAGCATAGGTGGTAAAGCTCCTGGGTCGGGGATAAGGTCATAGCCATATTACTATGAATTCATAGCTTAGGCGGGCCTTGTCCCGGTGCGCCCTTGCGGTTCAAATCACCACATAACCCGTCAACAGGAGACCCGTATGCGAACTCTTTCCCTCAACCGGCGCTTGATCAGTTGTTCTATTGGCTTGGTTTGTGCCCTGGGCGCCGGCCTGGCGACGGCTCAAGACTGGCCCAGCAAGCCCATCCGCATCGTGTCGCCCTATGCCGCAGGCGGTGTCGGTGACACGATTTTCCGTATTCTGGCGCCAGCCCTGGAGGCCAAACTGGGCCAGCGCTTTGTCATCGACAACAAGACCGGTGCAGCGGGCAATATAGGCGCCCAAGAAGTGGTACGCGCTGCCCCGGATGGCTACACGTTTTTGATGGCCCCGACCGCCAATTACGCGGTGAACCAGCATTTGTTCAAACTGGATTTCAACCCAAACACCCAACTCGACCCCGTCGTGACCATTGCCAATGCACCGCTGATTGCCGTGGTCGGCAGCAAAGTCAATGCCAGCACGCTCAAGCAATTCGCGGCCTTGGCCAAAGCGCCCGGTGCCAAATTCAATTTCGGCTCGCCGGGAGCCGGCTCGCCGACGCATCTGGCAGGCGCCTCGTTTGCGCTGTCCCAGGCCAATGGCATGGAGCACATTGCCTACCGCGGCACGCCACCGTTAACGCAGGCATTACTCGCCGGCGACATCCAGCTGGCCTTTCCCACGCTCACCCCGGTCGTCGGCCAATTGAAGGCTGGCACATTGAAAGCCGTGGCGGTAATGGCCGCGCAACGCCTGAGCGAGCTGCCCAACGTGCCGACCGCTGCTGAAGCCGGGTTTCCAGACATGCTGTTTGGCAACTGGTGGACCCTGGCCGCGCCCAAAGGCACTGACCCGAAGATCATGAACCGTTTGCATATGGAAATCAGCACCCTGCTCAGCGAGCCAGCCATCGTGGCCAAATTGCTGGATATCGGCCACGTTCCCATGGGCCTGAGCCCAGCTGAATCAGTCAACTTCATCCGCACTGAGTCGGCCCAATTTAAAGCCTTGATTGATCGCACTGGCATTCGCGTCGATTGATCTCCATTGAAAGCATTTATGAATTCGATTGGCGTGGACATTGGTGGCACCTTCACCGACCTGGTCGGCTACCGTGACGGCGAGCTGGTGCTCTCCAAAACACTCACCACACCTGCCAACCCGGCCCTCGGCGTTGCCACGGCGCTGGAACTCTCAGGCACAGCACTGTCTGAGCTCGATGAGTTTCTGCACGGGTCAACAATGGCCATCAACACCGTGCTGGAGCGCCGGGGCTCCAAGACGGCCCTGCTGACCACCCTGGGCTTTCGCGATGTGTATGAGATTGGCCGGGGCAACCGGCCTGACGCCTTTGACATGAATTTCCAGCGGCCCGAGCCCTTGGTGCCACGGGACCTGCGCTTTGAAATCAAGGAGCGCCTGAATGCCCAGGGCCAGGTGCTCACGCCGCTGGACGAATCACAGCTGCTGGCCCTGGGCGCAGAGTGGCAGCGAGAGGGCATTGAGGCGGTGGCGGTTTGCCTGCTGCATGCCTACGCCAACCCGGTGCACGAGCAGCGGGTGGGGCAACTGCTGCGGGCCGCTTACCCGGATCTGTTCATCACGCTGTCGCATGAAATTTTGCGGGAATTCCGCGAGTATGAGCGCACCTCCACCACGGTGCTCAATGCCTATGTGGGGCCACCAGTACAGCGCTATTTACAGAACCTGCGCGGCCATTTGCAGACGCAAGGGCTGAGGGGCAACATCCAGATCATGCGCTCGAATGGTGGCAGCATGTCGCTGGCGCGGGCCTGCATCGAGCCGGTATCCATGATGGAGTCCGGCCCGGTGGCCGGCATGATTGGCGCCGGTTATGTGGCGCGTTTGCTGGGCTTGCCCCAGGCGATTGGCTTTGACATGGGCGGCACCACCGCCAAGGCAGCGCTCATACAAGACGGCGTGCCTATCATTGAAGAGGGCTATTTCATTGGCGGTTATGCCAGCGGTCAGCCCATGCAATTGCCGGTGGTGGCCATTGTGGAGGTGGGCGCAGGTGGCGGCAGCATTGCCTGGCGCGACGCCGCGGGCGGGCTGCATGTGGGCCCCAAAAGCGCAGGCGCGGATCCGGGTCCGGTCTGCTACCGCCGGGGTGGGAAGCTACCCACGGTCACCGACGCCAATGTGGTGCTGGGGCGCCTCAATCCAGACCGCTTTCTGGGCGGCGATATGTCGCTAGACAAAGCGGGTGCGCGCGACGCCATGGCCACACACATCGGCCTGCCCTCCGGGCTGAGCATTGAAGAAGCAGCACAAGGCGTGGTCCGAATTGCCGACACGGCCATGGCATTGGCCGTGCGCGCGGTCTCGGTGCGTAAGGGTGTGGATCCGCGCGATGCCGCGATGATCGCCTTTGGCGGCGCTGGCCCCGTGCATGCAGCTGCCCTTTGCAAAGAAATCTATATTCCGACGCTGATCATTCCAAAATTGCCAGGCAACTTCTCGGCGCTGGGCATGCTGTTGGCCCCTTGGCGCCACGACTGGGTGCGCACCCTCATTGGCGATCTGGAGCGACTGCCAAGCGAGCAAGTGCAGCACGGATTCAATGAATTGGCACAAGCCGCCCGGCAGCAACTGCAAGAAGATGAGCTGAACCCGGCGACAGCCCAGTGGGTCTATGCCGCCGACCTGCGCTACCGGGGCCAGGAGCACAGCATCACGGTTGGTTTGCAGTCGCCGCTTGATCTGGTGAACGCGGTGCCCCGAGTGCGCCAGGCGTTTGACCAGCTTCACGACCAACGCTATGGCCACGCGGCCGCGCAAGAGCGGGTCGAGGTGGCCAGCCTGCGCCTGACGGTCAGTCTGGCGCGCAGCGGGGACAGCATGGAAGCCTTTCTTGCCGAGCCCTTTGCGCCTGAAGCGGCGCAGCCAGAACAAATTCGGCCAGTTATCTTTGACGATCCGGACCACCCACTGCCAGCGCGCATTGTGTGGCGTCCGAGTTTGCCGCCGGGCGCTCGCGTTGTAGGGCCGGCCGTGATCGAAGAATCGAATTCCACCACCGTGCTGTACCCGGGTGATGTGATGCAGGTCACTGAGCATGGCCACCTGGTCATTCAGATTAATTTGGCACCAGGAGAGTCCGCATGAATGCATCCACCCCTGCCGCTCTGGCTGCCATGCGGGTCAATCCGATTACCCAAGAGGTGGTGACCAACTCGCTGATCGCCTATGCCGAAGAAATGGCCCTGGCCTTGTGCAAGTCGGCCTACAACATGATGATCTACGAGGTGCGTGATTTCTGCTGCGGCCTGATCGACACCGAGGGCCAAATGATCTGCCAAAACACCGGCGGCCTGCCGATTTTTTTGGCAGATCTGGGCATCGCAGTGAAGGACGGCATTGACCGTTATGGCCTGGATGGCTTCGCGCCCGGTGACGTCATCATCATGAACCATGCCGGCGTGTGCGGCCAGCACTTGAACAATGTGGTGGTCTATACGCCCTGCTTTCACCAGGGCCAAGTGGTGGCTTTTGCTGCCAACCGCGCGCACTGGGTTGACGTGGGCGGCTTGCGCACGGGTTTTGGCAATGTGCAAACCTACGAAATCTTCCACGAAGGTTTGCAGATGCGCTCGATCAAGTTGTATGACGCGGGCCGTCGCAACGAGGGCGTGTGGCAGATGATCACCGACAACATCCGCTTCCCGGACTCTTCTTTGGGCGACCTGCGGGCGCAAATGGCGGCCTGTCATATCGGTGAGCGGCGCCTGGCCGAGTTGCACCAGCGTTTTTCTGTGGCTACGGTGCGCCAATGCATCGCTGCTTCCTGGGACCAGGCCGAAGCCCAGGCCCGCGCCGCAGTCAGCGCCATGCCGGACGGCCGCTACACGGCCGAGACCCGCCTGGACAGCGATGGCCGGCAACTGACAGTGCCCTTGCGCGTGAAAGTGACGGTCGAAATCAAGGGCTCTGACCTCACCATCGATTACTCCGAGATGAACCCGCAAGTGGTGGGCCCTCTCAACTCGGGCTTTTCAGGCGGCTTGTCGGCTGCGCGGGTGGCTTTCAAGTGCTTGACCATGCCGCATGCGCCGGTCAATGAAGGCGGCTTTCGCGGCCTCAAGCTGATCTCGCCGGAGGGGACCATGCTCAATGCCCGCCCGCCGGCAGCGCTGGGTCTGTGGAGCATTGCCCTGCCTACCGTGATCGACACCATCCTTCTGGCGTTGGCACCGGCCTTACCTGGACAAATTCCCGCGGCCCACAAGGGCGACATGGGCGGCTGTTCGTTTTACGGCCAACGCCCTGACAACGGAGCCCGCTATGTGCTCATGAATATTTTTGGCGGCGGCTGGGGTGGCCGCTCGCGCCAGGATGGCGCTTCGGCCTCGGTATCGATCTGTCAGGGCGATGTGCGCAACACACCGGTGGAGCTGCAGGAGATTCACTACCCGTTCATCGTCGAGCGCTTTGCCTTGCGTGCCGACAGTGGCGGCGCCGGGCAACACCGCGGCGGCATGGGCGTGGAGCTGTGCTACCGGGCGCTGGGTGCCTGCTCAGTCAACATCAACCTGGAGCGCATCATCGAGCCGCCCTGGGGACTGGAGGGCGGTGGCCCGGGGCGCAGCAATGCGGCACTGATCCGGCGCAGCGACGGCACCGAGCGCCGCGTCACCAAAGAAAGCAACATCGCCATTGCCCCGGGCGATACCGTGACCTTCTGGACTGCCGGCGGTGGCGGCTATGGGGCACCCGCCAAGCGGGAGCCACAAGAAATCGAACGCGACCTGCAGTTAGGTTATATCTCCGTGGCCGGCGCTGCCCAAGACTATGGCTGGGCCGCAGAGCAACATGAAAGGGCAACACCATGAGCCATCTATTGCGAGATCAACGTTGTGCGCGGGTGCGCCATGCCATGGGGCAAGCCGGGCTGGACCTGTTGGTGGTGGTCGGTGACGCCTGGCGCAGTGACTACCTGCGCTTTGTGGTGGACGTGACACCCATGGAAGGTGTGGCCGTGGTCGCCCTGGGTCGCACTGGCCCCACCTGTGTCTGGGTGCAGCACCCTGCAGAGGCGGCCCGCTGGCAACAGGCGCTGCCAGCGGCCGTGGTGGTTTGTGTGGCCGATCCAGCCACCGCTGTACTGGCACATCTGGCGCAAGTGCCGGCCAGCGCCGTGGGCCTGGCACCCAGCCAGGTGGCACCGCTGTCGTTGGCCGCAGGCACACTGGGCAAAACCTTAGCGGCGTGCACCGCCATGCTGGACGGCTTGATGGTGAATAAAAGCCTGGAGGAAGCCGATGCCTTGGCACGCAGCGTACGACTGGCCGACGAAGGCTATGCCGTGTTCAAACAGGCCGCTCGGGTGGGGCGTCGGGAATTCGAATTAGTGGCCGATGTTGAAGCCTGGTTTCGCAGCCAGGGTTGCCCAGAAAACTTCATGATCCTGGGCTCTGGCGGCCCCGAACTGCGCAGCATGCACCCCGCTGGCGAGCGCCGTCTTGCCCCCGGCGATTTGGTGACCACCGAGCTCACACCTTGCGCCGATGGCTACTACACCCAGATCTGCCGTACCCTGGTGATGGGCGAGCCGAGCCAGGCTCAGCGCGACGCCTTTGCGGTCTACCGGCAGGCGCTGGAAGCGGGCATTGCGGTGGTGCGCCCGGGTGCTACCCATGGCGATGTGGCCAAGGCCCAAAACGATGTGTTTCGGCAACATGGATTGGGTGACTATGTCACTTCACAGTACACCCGCGTGCGCGGCCACGGCCTGGGCTTGTTCGTCGACGGTCCGCACGTGCTCGAAGGCGTGCCACTCGTGCTAGAAGAGAACATGACCCTGGTGGTGCACCCTAACACCTACCACCCGGTGGCCGGCTACATAGTGCTGGGCGACACGGTGCGTGTCACCGCCAACGGCTGCGAGGTACTCACCACCACGCCGCGCGAACTCTTCAGCGTGCCGCTGTAAACCTCACCCACTGACAAAGGACATACACCATGAGACGTGGACTTATCAGCTGGTCTCCCGAAGAAATGCCAGTTGCGACCCTGGAGGCACGGGTGTCTCGGCTCCAGCAGGCGATGCGCGAGCAGCAACTGGGTGCAGTGCTGCTGCACACCTCGTTTGCCCACCCGGCAGCGGTGCACTGGCTTACAAACTTCACCCCGTATTGGAGCGAAGCCCTGCTGGTGGTGTTACCGCAGGGCACGCCTGTGCTGCTGGCGGCCCTGACCCAACGCGTGCACCCCTGGATTCGTGAGGTCTCGCACTTGGGCGACGTCGTGACCGCACCCAACCTGGGGGCCTCTGCGCTGAGCTACCTGGGCGAACACACGGCGCCTGGCGCAAAAGTGGGGGTTGTCGGTCTGGACGCCCTGCCCTGGCCCACCGCCCAACCCCTGATGAGTTCTGGCTGGGGACCACTTCTGACCGATGTCAGCGAATTGTTTGCGCAACTGCGCCAGCCGGCAGACATGACTGAGTTGCGCTTGGCGGCCCGTGCCGAGCAAATGGCGGACGCCGCGCTGAAGGCTAGCCCCGTCACCGTTCAGTCCACGAATGCCTGGGCGAGTGCCATTGAAGCCAAAGCGCGCCTTGACGGTGCGGAAGAATTGCTTCAGCGGATAGCGCCGGACCTGAGCCACAGTCCGACCTTGCAACGCCTGGAAGGCGATTTCCCCCTGGGCGAGAAGCGCGCGGTGGAACTGTCATTGGCCTACAAAGGCGCCTGGGTGCGGGTGACTCAGATGGTTTGCAGCGGACCGAAACCCGCCAGTTGGCTGGATGCCCAAAATTGGTTCGAACGTGCCTGGCGCAGTCTGCGCGCGCCCCATGCCGACCTTAGCTTGGCCGATGCACCGCCCCCCGGGCGCTTAGTGAACTGGACCTTGCAAGCCTGCATGGGTGCCGAGCCGCTCGAGGTGGTCGCCGCCAACACCGGATTTGTGCCGCGCGCCCTTCCCGAGCACGCCCTGGCGTTATTGACGGTTCAACTGCAACTCGCAGACGGCCCCTGGTACGCCAGCCAAATGCTGGTCCTCGGCGCCGGTGACAACGACAGTCGCCGTCTGCAAGACGTGGCAGGTCACTAAGCGATGGCCTTGCCCGGCGGTACAACACCTCCCCTGGCGGCCTGGGCCGATTGGGCCGCAACGGCCCAATCGGCCAGCGCGACAAGCTATGAGCGGGTGCTGTTGGCCGACGGTGTTTTGGCGCTGCAAGCAGGTGCCCGCACCGTGGAGGGCCGCCATTTGCGCACGTGGATTTGCAAACATGACCCGACCTGGCTGGGCCAGGCTGCCGCCGACGCTGCCGTCATGCGCCTGAGCGAAGTCGACCCCATCCACCGAGCCAGTGCGGTCACCCCCGCTGCGCTGACCCTGCCGCTGGCGCTGGCCCATGGGCGTCACCATGGACCAGTCACTGGGGCCGCCTTGATGCATGCCATCCTGGTGGGTCAGGAACTGGCGATCCGGCTGGCACTGGCACTGGGTGGTGCATCCCAATTAATGCACGGCGTCTGGCCCAGCTATGTCGTGGCGCCACTGGCGGCAGCGGCTACCGTCGGTCGCCTGCGCGGGCTGACACCGCAACGCATGCAGCATGCACTGGCGCTGGCACTGGCCTCGGCAGCGCGTCAGCCAGGACGCCCGCTAGGCCACCGAACCGGGCGCTGGATGTTGTTTGCCCAAGCCATTCGCGCCGGCGCCTGGTGCGCCCTGGCGGCCGAAGAGGGGCTGGAGGGCGACGTCACTCTGCTGAGTGAAGCCTGGCTGCGGAGCATGGCCCCGGCGACGCCGCAAGCCGCCTGGTTAAGTCTCGGGTGGGACGCGCCTTTAGAAGTCACTCAGACCAGCATCAAACCCCATTGCAGCGCCAAGCAAGGCCTGTCTGCCATCCACGGCTTACAGCAAATGCTGGCGCAGCATGATTTCTCACCGCAAGACGTGACGCAAGTCGAAGTGGGGGTGCCCCAGGCCTATGCCGCCATGCTCGACCGGGAGCCCGGCTGGGCCAGTCGCCTTGCCAGCATGGTCAGCGCCCCTTGGCAGTTGGCCCTGACCGCCTTGGCGCCTGCGGACCTGGATCTGGTGGAGCGCGACCTCAGCACGCCAGATGCGGCCTTGAAAGCCTGGTCGGCCAGGGTCACGGTGTACCATGATGCGAGCCTGGAAACTTACTACCCGGCGCAATGGCCCGCGCGGCTGCGCGTTCATGCTGGGGGCCGAGTCCATGAACAGTTGGTCCTCGACAGTCCGGGTGACCCGTCGTTTGACTGGGGTGAGGCCCAACTGCTCGACAAAGCTGCCCGGATGCTGCAACATCCGCCCGATCGCGCCCGCGTGCAACAGGCTTTGCGCCTGCCCATTGACCCGCAAGCCCTGTCCGATTTTTATACCCATCAGGAGACCTGAACCATGCGTATCGTTGACTCTCATTTCCATTGGTGGCCGCAGTCGGTGTTTGACGCCTTGTGCAAACGCACCGGTTTCCCCAAGGCCTCCAGCGACGGCCGTGGCAATTACTCCTATTTCCGCCAAGCAGGCGACAACGCGCGCTTCACGCTCGGGGCCGAATGGTACGACCTGGATGCCCAGTTCGAGCACATGCAAACCACCGGGTTTGAAGTCGACGTGGTGTGCTCTATCGGACCGCTGTCCGTGCATTTTTCTGACCTGCCGGCCGAGGAAGGGCGGGACGCTGCCATGCACTGGAATGAAGAAATGGCTAGCGCACAACGCAAGCATGCGGGCCGCTTGTGGGCCACAGCGGCATTGCCGCTGCGCGACACAACGATTGCGCTGGACGTGCTCGAACACGCCATCGGCAAACTCGGCCTGGTGGGTGTCAACCTACCTGGCAGCATTGGCACAGATGAGAATATTGACGCGCCGCGCCTTGAGCCCTTGTATGCCCGCCTGGAACAGCTCGGTGTACCGATTTTCCTTCACCCGACCGACGCGATGTTCACCGACATCCTCGACGGCTACAACGGCGCCTTGTACAAAAGCCTGGGCCGGGTCATCGACGTGAGCGTGTCAGCCTACCGCCTGGTGCTATCGGGCTTGATGGAGCGCTACCCCAATCTGAAGGTGGTGGTATCTCACACGGGGGGAGCCTTGCCCTACCAATCAGGCCGCATGGACAAAAACTCGGGCGGTGCCAAGCTGCCGCACCCACCCAGCACTTACCTGCGTCGCATGTACACCGACACAGTGTCGCCGCACGACATGGGTGTGCGCTTTGCCCTGGAGTACTACGGCGTGGACCACGTGATGTACGGCAGCGATTACCCCTGCTGGAGCCCGGCAGCAGCATTGCGAGTGCTGCAAGGCGCTGGCCTGTCAGATGCCCAGTGCGACCAAGTCCTCAACACCAATGCCCGGCGCATCCTGGGTTTGCATATGCCGCAAGACGCGGCAATTGCGGCCTAAACCGCTCATCCTGACCGCCTACCTTCGTAAAAAAGGGCCTGACGGCCCTTTTTTTATTCGGCCTTGATGGCGGCTTTCTTGATGATCAGCGCCTGCAAGGGGAAATCCGCCTTGAGGTGAGCCCCAAGTTGCTCTGGCGTACTGGGGTTTAGCTCCACGCCTTGGCTGAGAAACTTCTCCTGCAGCGCGGGGCTTTTAAGCTGGGCCACCACCTCGCGGTTGATCCGATCAATCAGGGGTTTGGGCACACCGGCAGGCGCGAACAACGCAAACCACGACACAACGTCAAAGTTAGGCACGCCGGATTCGTGCAGCGTCGGCAGTTGCGGCATAGCAACCGTGCGCTTGAGCCCGCCCGAAGCCAGCACCCGTACACGCCCTTGTTTGAGTTGGGAAAAGGTGTTGCCGCCATTAAAAAACACATCGACCTGCCCCGACACCAGGGCGTTCGTGGCTTCCGGGCCGCCTTTGTAAGGCACATGCAGCAGGTCAACCCCGGCGATCGATTTGAACAACTCACCACCCACATGTGAGGTGGTGCCGTTACCGATCGAGGCAAAGGTCAGCTTACCCGGCTTGGACTTGGCCAGGGCGATCAACTCGGCGACAGAATTAGCCGGAAGATCAGTCCGCACAAACAGGTACATCGGCACCGTGAACAACATCGTGATCGGGGCAAAGTCAACCAAGGGATCAAACGGCAGTTTTTTGTTGGCCAAGGCATTGAGCACAAAGCCGGACTGCGTCCCCATGGTCAGGGTGTAGCCATCGGGTGCGGCACGCGCGGCAAGCTCGGCCCCAATTTGCTGGCTGGCGCCTGGCTTGTTGTCCACCACAAAAGGTTGACCCATTTTCTCGCCGACTTGGCTCAACACCGGGCGCATGACCAGATCGCCAATGCTGCCTGCGGTATAGGGAATGATGACCTTCACCGTCCGCTGCGGGTAGTTCTCCAGGGTGTCCGCCGCCGCATACGACAGCGCGGGCGCGCCAAGAACGCTGGCAGCGCCGGTAAGCAGCAGGGTACGCCGCCGAAAATTGGTAGGGGGGAAATTCATACAGACTCCTCACAGTAAATGCTGATGCATTGGAGCCGCAAGTGCGTCGGTTGGCAAGTCATGCACAAGCTATGTGAGCATCGTATTTTGACTATGACCTACCGTGCGACTGCAGGCCGTAATCGTCCGCCACTCGGTTACACCGTTACCCAAGGACTCGCGGCCCCATGATGTGCGGGGTAGCAGTTCGTCTTATGGGATTGAGGGGGACACGCTGCCTTCAATTGCTGGGATCGATTTTCGGGTTGTTTGACGCGGTGTAATACGCTGAAATGGTCTGCCCGGAGGGGATCGAACCCCCGACCCACAGCTTAGAAGGCTGTTGCTCTATCCAACTGAGCTACGGGCAGCGATCGAATCGGACTATTGTAGGATGCCGACCCTGCACCCTGACGCTACAGCGTGACGGTGTGGCCCAGGCGAGCACTTTGCGCCAAAGCCTCCAGTGTGGCGGCATTGTCCAAGCTGGCCTGAGCGGCACGCTCAATGGCGGCAAAGTCCCGCGCATGGATAACCCGGGCGAATGCCTCGGCGGCAAAGCGGAAACCACTGCCGGTACCGGTGATGACGTCTTCAAAGGGAGTGGTGTTGGCAATGCCACGGCGCACGCTCAGCTGGCTAGGCAGGTAGCCATAGGCATGGCCGCCCGACTGTTCGCTGGTGTGGTTGAGGTATTCGGTTTCAATCGTGCCATCACTGCCCACAATGGTGGCTCGGCGGTGATTGGCGGTATCCATGGCGCACGAGAGCTGCGCTCGGCGCCCATCGGCGTAAAACAAGGTAGCCATCAGGCTGATGTCAACGCCAGAGTCTGCCCAAACTGCATCAGCCCTGACTTTCTGCGGGGCGTCGCCCATCACCAGACGGATCAGGCTCAAAGCGTAGCAACCAGCATCCAGCAGCGCGCCGCCGCCAAGCGAGGGGCTCAACCGGATATTGCCTATGGGTTTGCTTAACGTGAACCCAAAACTTGCCTGCACCGAGCTGATGCGTCCGATTTGTCCACCGTGTACAAGCTCGAGCATCGCACCAGTCTGCGGCTGGAAGTAGTACGGAAACGCCTCCAGCAGCATGACACCGTTCTGCCGCGCCGCCGAAAACATCATCTGCGCCTGCGCCAAGCCCAAGGCGAGTGGCTTTTCGCACAGCACATGCTTGCCTGCCTCGGCTGCTTTGATGGCCCACTCTGCATGCAGGCTGTTAGGCAAGGGTAGGTAAACAACATCAACCGCAGGGTCCAGCAACAAAGCCTCATAGCTCCCGTGGCTGCGCCCGATGCCATGAGCCCTGGCAAATGCCTCGGCTGTGTCAGCGCTGCGGCTAGCCACGGCGACGACATTGGCGTCAGGGCAACCCGAAACATCACGCGCAAACTGCCTGGCAATATTGGCGCACCCCAATATGCCGATGCGCAAGGCAGGCGTGACTGCGGCCTGTGCGCCCGCGCTCATGCCCGCAGCCCCTGGAGTACGCGGTCTGGTGTGAGCGGCAAGCGTCGAAATCGCACCCCAGTCGCATCAAAAACCGCATTGGCCAGCGCGGCGCCGGTCGGACCTTGGGATGCCTCGCCCGTACCCAAAAATGGTTGCCCAGGACGATCAATCAGCACTACCTCCACCGGTGGCACCTCGGTAAAGGTCAGAATCGGGTAACTGCCCCAGTCCTGAGACAGAACTTGGGTGTCATCCATCTGAACCTCCTCCTTCAGGGTCCAGGACAGGGACTGGATCAAACCGCCTTCAATCTGGTTGCTGACACCATCGGGGTTGACAATGTGGCCACTGTCAGCGCTGGCCACCGCGCGCAGCACGCGAATACGGCCGCTCTGGCGATTAACCTCAACCTCCAGTGCAACCGCGCAGTAGCCAGCAATATTTTTATACTTGGCAAAACCAATGCCGCGGCCGCGGCCGGGAGACTTCTGCCATTGCGACCAGCCGAATTTTTCGGCGGCTCGAACGATGGCATCACGGGCACGCTCGTCCTTCAAAAATCTGAGGCGATAAGCTACCGGGTCCGCGCCGACCGAGTGCGCCAACTCATCCATGAACGATTCAATAGCGAACACATTGGCATAAGCGCCAAGTCCACGGGTCGACGACACGCGCAGGGGCATCTCGGTGATGAAATGGGTCAGTACGTTGTGCCCCGGAAAATCGTACAGCGCGATGCCATTGCGATCGGCCGCAAAATTAGGCGCCCCACCGTTTTGCGGTTTGGGCATGGGAAAAGGTTTTTCCAGGTACCGGGCCGACAGCAGGTTGCCCGGGTTACCGCCCGGGCGCGTGCCGTGCGGGGTCGACCAGAGCGTGAGGTCCCAGTCCAGGACGTTCCCCTGAGCATCGAGACCAGCCCGGGCTTTAATCACCATCGCGGAGCCGTAGGGCTCCCATTGGTGCTCTTGTTCCCGAGAGTACTGCAAGCGTACTGGCGTCCCCGGCACGGCCATTGCCAGCAGAGCTGCGTCGGCCGCCGCGTCATCCGCCATATTATGGCCATAGCAGCCAGAGCCCTGGACGTGCTGCATGCGCACCTTGGCCAAGGGCAGACCGAGCATCTTGGCGATGGCCTCCCCGGTTTCAAACACCGACTGGCTGTGGGTTTGCACCGTCAAAACGCCATCGGCACCGAGCGTCGCCAGCGCAGCCGAGGTGCCGATCGAGGCGTGCATATGGTAAGGCCGGTAGTAACTGGCTTCGATGGTTCGGGTAACCTGGCCCGGCGTGCTGCGCGCTTGCTTTTTGGTCTCAATGATGCGATCCGGCTTGGTCTTGAGCAGCCAGTCAGGCATGCCGTCGGTACCAGGCAGTGCCCGCGGTACCTGCCATTGGCAACTCTGTTGCAGGGCCAGTGCAGCCGCTTGTGCTTGACCTTCACGTGTCGCAATAACCCCCAAAAAACTGCCGTCTCTCAGCACCTTGATCACGCCGGGCATGCGCGCGATTGGGGCGGTGTCTACGGCAATGAGCCGCGCCCCGTAAGTTGGTGGCCGGACAACCTGGCCAAAGGCCATGCCTTTGGGACGCAACTCTTGTAGAAACATGGCCTGGCCAAGAATTTTGGGCGTCAGGTCCAACCGCGGCACAGAGCGACCAACATAGCGATGCTCTCCGAGAAGTTTGGTCTTGACCTGCCCAGTTGCCTCCCGCTGAAGCGACTCGCCAATCAGTAAGTCCCAATAACTGGTCTTGGCCCCGGAAGCGGCTTGCACCATACCATCCCGCACACTCAGGCCTGCTGCCGGTTGACCGAGCCGGACCTCCGCCAGACCCAGCAAAATGGCACGTACTTCTGCCGCTGCTTGCCGAACCGCGGTGGCGCAATTGGGCATCGAGAACGACCCGGCGGTTGTGCCTTCGTTCGGGACCAAAGCGGTGTCACCCGACACCACCTTCACGCGCGTCATTTCCACATCGAGTTCATCTGCGCAAACCTGCACCACCGCCGTCAGAATGCCCTGTCCCAACTCAACCTTTCCAACCATCAACAACACCGACTGATCTTCGCTTTGAATACGAATCCAGGCGCTTAAATTGCGGTTGACCTGCAAGTCACCAGGTAGCCGGGGTTTGTCGGGAGTCGCCGCCTGCTGAGAATGGACATCCAACAGCGGAATAGCAAAACCAAGCGTCAAAAATCCGGCACGCTTCAAAAAATGACGGCGCGAATCAGATGCGATTTTTGTCATATCAGGCCCCCTGCGCCGCGCGCATCACGGCACGAACAATGCGGTTATGTGCGCCGCAGCGGCACAAATTGCCATCCAGGGCAATCCGAACCTCGGATTCAGTGGGCCGCGGATTGCGATCCAGCAACGCTTGGGCCTGCATAATCATGCCGGAAGTGCAGTAGCCACATTGCGCTGCCTGCTCCTGAACAAAGGCCTGCTGGAGCCGACTGGGTATTCCGCCCTCGCTCAGGCCTTGCAGCGTCACCACCGACCGGCCGCTCACAGCCGAAAGCGGGAACACACAGCTACGCTGCGGATCGCCATTAATGAGCACGGTGCAGGCACCACACTGCGCCTTGCCGCAGCCATATTTTTGGCCATTGAGACCGAGGTCATTGGCCAAAATCTGTAGGAGCGGCTCAGTGGGTGGGGCCGATGACTCGACCATCTGGCCATTGACTTTGAAGCGAATCACAGCGTTATCCCCCTTGGGTCAGTTTTCATGCAAAACGGGTTTTGGACACGACACCCAAAACCCGTTTTTTAAAAAATGATGGTCGGGGCGAAAGGATTCGAACCTTCGACCCTCTGGTCCCAAACCAGATGCGCTACCAGGCTGCGCTACACCCCGACTGGCTCTTATTGTAGCGGTTGGCCGGCACTGTTTTCCCTGCTGGTTGCACTGTTTCGGAGATCGGGGGCGCCTATTCATGCAA
>CAJAXU010000111.1 GCA_903948045.1 uncultured beta proteobacterium
CGTCCAAGATGTACAGCGTGCGCCCGGTGTCGCGTTTGCTCAGCTCCAGCGCCAGCTTGACGCGTTGCGCCTCGCCGCCCGACAGGGTGGTGGCCGCCTGCCCGAGCCGGATGTAGCTCAGGCCCACATCCAGCAGGGTATGCAGCTTGCGCGCAATATTGGGCACGGCCTTGAAGAACTCGGCGGCGGCCTCCACCGTCAGGTCCAGAATCTGCGCAATGGTCTTGCCCTTGTACTGGACTTCGAGCGTCTCGCGGTTGTAGCGCTGGCCGGCACAGACGTCGCAGGGCACATAGACATCGGGTAAAAAGTGCATCTCCACCTTGAGCATGCCGTCGCCCTGGCAGGCCTCGCAGCGGCCGCCGCCCGAGGCTGCGCCGACATTGAAGCTGAAGCGGCCCGGCCCGTAGCCGCGTTCGCGCGCCATCGGCACCTCGGCCATCAGCTCGCGGATCGGGGTGAACAGGCCGGTGTAGGTGGCCGGGTTGGAGCGCGGTGTGCGCCCGATCGGGGACTGGTCGACGTTGATCACCTTGTCGAAGTGCTCGATGCCCTCGATCGCCTCATGCGCCGCTGGTTCCTCATGCGCGCGGTAGAGCTGCCGCGCCACCGCCGTGTACAGCGTGTCGTTGACCAGGGTGGATTTGCCTGAGCCCGACACGCCGGTGACGCAGGTGAACAGCCCCACCGGGATGTCGACGCTGACACTTTTCAGGTTGTTGCCAGTGGCGCCCACAATGCGCAGGCAGTGCGGCGAGGCCTGGTCCTGCAGCCGGTGCCGCTTGGCCGGGACGGCAATGCTCAGGGTATGCGCCAGGTAGCGCCCGGTCAGTGAGTCTGGGTTGTCACGCACATCTGCAAAGGTGCCCTGCGCCACCACCCGCCCGCCATGCACGCCGGCGCCCGGCCCCATGTCGATCACATGGTCGGCGGCGCGCATCATGTCTTCGTCGTGCTCGACCACCAGCACGCTGTTGCCGATGTCGCGCAGGTGGTGCAGGGTGCTGATCAGGCGGTCGTTGTCGCGCTGGTGCAGGCCGATGCTGGGCTCGTCCAGCACATACATCACGCCGGTCAGGCCCGAGCCGATTTGCGAGGCCAGCCGGATGCGCTGCGACTCGCCGCCGCTCAGCGTCTCGGCACTGCGGTCCAGGCTCAGGTAGTTCAGGCCGACGTCGTTCAGAAACTTCAGGCGCAGGCCGATCTCGCGCACCACCTTGCCGGCAATCTCGCCCTTGGCACCGGCCATCTGCAGATGGTCAAAGTAGGCCTGGGCCTGCGCCAGCGTCATGTGGCTGACCTCGAAGATGGCGCGCGACTGCGTCCCTTCGCCGATCTTCACGTGCCGGGCTTCGCGGCGCAGCCGGGAGCCGGTGCAATCGGGGCAGGGCTGGGTGCTGCGCAAGCGGCCCAGGTCCTCGCGCACCAGCGCGGAATCGGTTTCCCGGTAGCGCCGCTGCATGTTCGGGATGATGCCCTCGAACGGGTGCTTCTTGCTGAGTTTCTTGCCCTGGCTCGCGCCCGAGTCGATCACATAGCTGAACTTGATGTCCTCCTCGCCCGAGCCATGCAAAACGGCGCGCTGCACCATGTGCGGCAGGGTCTCGAACGCCGCCTCGATGTCAAAGCGGTAATGCCGGGCCAGGCTCTCCAGCAGCGCAAAGTAATAGCCGTTACGCCGGTCCCAGCCCTTGATAGCGCCACTGGCCAGGCTGAGTGTGGGGAAGGCCACCACCCGTGCCGGGTCAAAAAACTCCTGCATGCCCAGACCATCGCAGGCCGGGCAGGCGCCCTGCGGCGAATTGAAGGAAAACAGGCGCGGCTCCAGCTCACTGATCGAGTAGCTGCAAATTGGGCAGGAGAACTTGGCGTTGAATAAGTGCTCAATCGGGCTCTGAGTCCCGTCGTTATTGGGTTTGTTGCTATCAATTTCGACGGCAATGGCCCGCCCGCCGCCGACCCGCAGTGCCGCCTCAAAGCTCTCGGCCAGGCGCTGTTTGAGTTCGGGGCGGACCTTGATGCGGTCGATCACCACGTCCAAGTCGTGCTTTTCAGTCTTTTTGAGCGCCGGCAGTTCATCAAATTCAAACGCCTGGCCGTTGACGCGAAAGCGCACATAGCCCTGCGCCTGCAGGTCGGCAAACACGTCCTGGAACTCCCCCTTTTTGCCACGCGCCAATGGCGCCAGGATCATCAGCCGGGTGTCGGCCGGCAGTGCCAGCACGGCGTCCACCATCTGGCTCACGGTTTGGGCCTGCAGCGGCAGCTGTTGGTCGGGGCAGAACGGCGTGCCGGCGCGGGCGTACAGCAGGCGCAGGTAGTCGTGGATCTCGGTCACCGTGCCCACCGTGGAGCGCGGGTTGTGCGAGGTGGCTTTTTGCTCGATGGAGATCGCCGGGCTCAGGCCCTCGATCACATCCACATCGGGCTTGTCCATCAGTTGCAGGAACTGCCGGGCGTAGGTGGACAGGCTCTCCACACAGCGCCGCTGCCCTTCGGCATAGAGGGTGTCAAACGCTAGGCTGGATTTGCC
>CAJAXU010000112.1 GCA_903948045.1 uncultured beta proteobacterium
AGTTAATGATCGCCCTGGTATGCAATACAGTCGATGCCATGTCAAGCCGATCCAATGCACCCGTCAAGCGCCCCTCCCTCACCGCACCGCAGGCGGTGCTGTTTGACGCCTACGGCACGCTGTTTGATGTCTACAGCGTGGCGCTGGCGGCCGAGCAGCTGTTTCCTGGCCAGGGGCAGGCGCTGAGCCTGCTGTGGCGCGACAAGCAGATTGAGTACACCCGGCTCGTCACCACCAGCAACCATGGCGCGCATTACCAGCCATTTTGGGCGCTGACCCGGGCCGCCCTGGTGTTTGCTATTAAAAAAATAGCTATAACCCCAGCAAATACGGGGGCTACAGCCGATTTTGACCAATTTTTTGGGCCGGCCGTGGAACGCCTGATGAACCAGTACCGCAGCCTCAGCGCCTTTCCGGAAAACCGCGAGGTGCTGAGCGAGCTGCAGCGGCGCGGCATCCCGACCGGCATCCTGAGCAATGGCGACCCGGCGATGCTGCAGCTGGCGGTCAAGTCGGCCGGGCTGGACGGGCTGCTGACCCACGTCATCAGCGTGGACCCGATCCGCAAGTACAAGACCCACCCCGAGGCCTACGCGCTGGGCGAACAGGCCACCGGGCTGCCGGCCGGCCGCATCGCCTTTGTCAGCTGCAACGCCTGGGACGCGTTGGCCGCCACCTGGTATGGCTACCAGACGCTGTGGGTCAACCGCTACCAGCAGCCGTTTGAAGAGCTTGGCACCCAGCCCACCCGCACGGGCAACAGCCTGCGCGCCGTGCTGGATTTTTTTCCATCCCCACCCCTGAACGAGGTTTGACACCATGACCGAACGCACCACCGCCCACCGCCTGCAGGTGGCGACCGAACTGCACCGCTTCATTGAAGACCGGGTGCTGCCCGGCACCGGCATCCGCCCGGCCAAGTTCTGGAAGGGCTTTGACGCTATCGTGGCCGATCTGGCGCCAAAAAACCTGGCCCTGCTGGCCGAGCGCGACCGGCTGCAAAGTGAGCTGGACGCCTGGCACGGTGCCCACCCCGGACCGATCCAGGACATGCCAGCCTACCGCGCCTTTTTGACGCGCATCGGCTACCTGGTGCCCGAGCCGGGCAAGGTCAAGATCAGCACCACCCAGGTCGACGCCGAATTGGCCAAGCAGGCCGGCCCGCAGTTGGTCGTGCCCGTGCTCAACGCCCGCTACGCGCTCAACGCCGCCAACGCGCGCTGGGGCAGCCTGTACGACGCGCTGTACGGCACCGATGTCATCAGCGAGGCCGACGGCTGCGAGAAAGGCCGGGGCTACAACCCAAAACGCGGCGCCAAAGTGATCGAATATGCCCGCCATGTGCTGGACCGCACCGCGCCGCTGCGCAAAGGCTCGCACCTGGACTCAGTGGGCTACCGGGTCAAGGACGGCAAGTTGTCGGTCAAGCTCAAGGACGGCAGCACCACCGGCTGGCCGATGCTGCTCAGCTGGTCGGCTACCAGGGCGAGGCCAAGCACCCGTCATCTGTGCTGCTGACGCACCACGGCCTGCACCTCGACATCCGCATCGACCGCGCCACGCCCATCGGCGCCACCGACCCGGCCGGCGTCTGCGACCTGGTGCTGGAAGCCGCGCTGTCCACCATCCTCGACCTGGAAGACTCGGTGGCGGTGGTCGACGCGCAGGACAAGGTGCTGGCCTACAGCAACTGGCTCGGCATCTTGCAGGGCACGCTGACCGAATCGTTCTTGAAGGGCGGACAGACGCTCACGCGTGGCCTGAACCCAGACCGGCTCTACACCCCGCCCGCTGGCAAGGGCCGAATGGTGCGGCTGCATGGCCGCTCGCTGATGTTTGTGCGCAATGTCGGTCACCTGATGACCAACCCGGCCATTCTGTACACGGCCAAAGACGGCCAGCTGCGCGAGATTCCAGAGGGCATTCTGGACGCGGTGGTCACCACCACCATCGCGCTGCACGACCTGCACAAGACCGGCA
>CAJAXU010000113.1 GCA_903948045.1 uncultured beta proteobacterium
CGATCTCGCGTCTTCGCCACGGTCACGGAAATACTCGCCCATGGTGCAGCCTGAGTAGGCGCTGACGTACTGCATGGCAGCGGACTCGGAAGCCGTGGCAGCCACCACAATGGTGTACTCCATGGCGCCGGCCTGCTCCAGCGAACGCACCACGTTTTTGACGCTGGAGGCCTTTTGGCCGATCGCGACATAAACGCAGGTCATGTTCTGACCCTTTTGGTTGATGATGGCGTCAATGGCGACCGCAGTCTTGCCGGTCTGACGGTCACCAATGATCAGCTCGCGCTGACCCCGGCCCACCGGCACCATGGAGTCGATCGACTTCAGGCCGGTCTGCATGGGCTGGCTGACGGATTCACGCGCAATCACGCCGGGTGCGACTTTTTCGATCACGTCGGTCATCTTCGCGTTGATCGGGCCTTTGCCGTCGATCGGCTGGCCCAGCGCGTTGACAACGCGGCCTTTGAGCTCGGGACCGACTGGCACTTCCAGAATACGGCCCGTGCATTTGACGGTGTCGCCTTCGGAGATGTGCTCGTAGGCACCCAGCACCACGGCGCCGACCGAGTCGCGCTCAAGGTTCAGTGCCAGACCGTAGGTTGGCAAACCGTCGCTGCCGGCCGGGAATTCGAGCATTTCGCCCTGCATCACATCGGACAGGCCATGGATGCGGCAGATGCCGTCGGTCACGGAGACAACGGTGCCCTGGTTGCGGACATTGGCGCTGGCGGACAGGCCTTCGATCCGGCTCTTGATCAGTTCAGAGATTTCTGCGGGATTGAGTTGCATGGCTCTTTCCTTCTTTCTTTGGTTGGGCTGGCAATCCGGGCTTGTGGCCTCAGGCTGTCAATGCCACTTTCATTTGTTCCAGACGGGCTTTGACTGAACAGTCAAGGACCTCGTCCCCCACCACCACTCGAACGCCGCCGATCAACTCGGGCTGCAGTTCGACCGACAGATTGAGCTTGCGACCGAAGCGTTTTTCCAGCGTGCCGCCGAGCTCGGCCAGAGCGCCGGCCTCAATGGCAAACGCGCTGAACACCACGGCATCAGACGAGCCGCTCTGCGCATTTTTCAACGCGCGGAACTGGGCTGCGATTTCGGGCAACACAGCCAGCCGGCCGTTCTCGATCACGGTCCGCAGGAAGTTCCTGGCCATCTCCGGCAGCTCGGCTTGGGCCACGCCGGTGATCACGTCGAACACCTGCGCCGCGGTTGCGTTCGGGTTATCGGCAAACTGCAGCAACTGAGTGTTGCCAGCAATGTCCTTCAGCGCATCCACCCAGACCGCCGCGGCGGCCAGGTCGGCGGCGGCGGCCTTGAACAGCGCTTCGGCGTAAGGACGGGCAATGGTGGCAAGTTCGGCCATGGTGCCCTCTTATAGCTCGGTCTTCAAGCGACCCAGCAGGTCGGCATGCACACTGGCATTGACCTCCCGGCGCAGGATCTGCTCGGCGCCCTTGACCGCCAGCGCTGCGACCTGCTCGCGCAGGGCTTCACGCGCCTTGACGGTCTGCTGCTCGGCCTCAGACTTGGCGGCGGCGACAATCTTGCCCCCCTCGTCAGTGGCACGCGCCTTGGCTTCCTCGACGATGACCAGCGCACGGCGCTCGGCATCGGCCAGGCGGGCCGCAGTCTCGGTACGCGACTTGGCCAGCTCGTCTTCCACCCGCTTGTTAGCGGATGACAGTTCAGCTTTGGCCCGGTCGGCGGCGGCCAGGCCGTCGGCGATCTTCTTGGCACGTTCGTCCAGCGCGGTAGCGATGGGCGGCCACACGAATTTCATCGTGAACCACACCAGGATCGCGAAAACGATGGC
>CAJAXU010000114.1 GCA_903948045.1 uncultured beta proteobacterium
ATGTGATGAGCGTGTGCCAACCTACCGTGCCCGTGCTGGCGGCGGTTTCGCTGATGGCAAGTCGCGGCGAGCTGACACCGTTGACCATGACCATGATGGGCGGCCCGATTGACGCCCGCAAATCACCCACAGCTGTGAACAACCTGGCCATGAACAAGAGCTACGAATGGTTTGAGCAAAATGTGATCTACCGCGTGCCGACCAATTTCCCAGGCGCCGGGCGCCGCGTCTACCCTGGCTTTTTGCAGCACTCGGGTTTTGTGGCCATGAACCCCAGCAACCACGCCAAAAGCCATTACGACTACTTCAAAGATCTGATCAAGGGCGACGACGCCAGCACCGAGGCCCACCGCAAGTTTTATGACGAGTACAACGCGGTGCTGGACATGGATGCCGCTTACTATCTGGCGACGATCCGCGTGGTGTTCCAGGAATACTCGCTGGTGAATGGCACTTGGGACGTGCGCAGCGTGAACGGCGAGCTGGAGCGGGTTAGGCCGCAAGACATCACGACCACGGCTCTGTTCTCGGTGGAAGGGGAGCTCGATGACATCTCTGGCTCGGGCCAAACCGAGGCCGTGCACAGCATTTGCAGCGGTGTGCCCAAAGCCCGCCAAAAACACCTTGAAGCCAAGGGTGCTGGCCACTACGGCATCTTCAGTGGTCGCCGCTGGCGCGAAATTGTCTACCCGGCGGTGAAATCCTTCATTTTGGCCAATGCACTGGTCGAGAAACCGGTGCAAGCCTCCACTGTGACCGCAACGCCTACGCTCACCCCAACGCCAACCGTCAACGCAAGCGCTGTTGTTGCCACAAAGGCAGTCGCCAAAAAGGCCGCTCGCAAGGCCTAATGGCTCCCACAGCCGCCGCCATTCTGGCGCTGTTGCCCCAGACACAATGCACGCGCTGCGGCTATGCCGACTGCGCAGGCTACGCCCAAGCCGTGGCGGATGGCGCGGCCGGCATCAACCAGTGCCCTCCCGGCGGGGCGCAGGGCGTGCAGCGGCTGGCAGCGCTCACCGGGCGGCCGGTGGTGGCGCTGAGTGCCTTGCATGGTCAGGAGGGGCCGCGGTCCATGGCGGTGATCGACGAGGACTGGTGCATTGGCTGCACCCTGTGCATCAAAGCCTGCCCGACGGATGCGATCATGGGCAGTAACAAACGCATGCACACCGTGATCGAGCCCTACTGCACCGGCTGCGCATTGTGCTTGCCGGTTTGCCCGGTCGACTGCATCACGCTGACAGACGTCACCCCCGGGGCCGGCGGCTGGTCTGCCTGGTCACAGCCGCAGGCAGACCTGGCACGCGATCGCTATAAATTTCATAGCTACAGAGTGAGCCGCGACAAGGCTGAGAACGATAAAAGGCTTGAGGAAAAAGCCCAGGCGGCACTGGTTGACCTGCCCCAGCACTCACAGCACATCGACCCGGCAGTGCTGGATCAAAAGCGCGCCGTGATCGAGTCGGTCCTGGCGCGTGCGCGTCAGCGCCGCGCCGCGGGGCCAGCCGCTGGCTAGCACCGGCCGCAGCGACTCAGGCGGCAGCCATCGTTTTATAGACCCCGCAGCCCAAATAAAGGTCGCCGCAACGCTCGACATAGGACATCTTGGTCTGTACCTGGCCCGTCAACGGGTTGGAGATGTCATATTCGACCCAGCCCGGCTCGCGATCCGCTTGCACGATGATGGCCTGCAGCAAGCCAGCACCGTCAATGCTCCCGATGTCCTGCACCCGGCTACCGACCTTGGATGGGTTGCCACCAAAGGCGAGGTAAGTGCCGTGCTGGTCCAGCACAAACGCGTACATGTCGCGGTCGTGGTAGCCCGCGTCCGCCCGGCTCAGCCCATGCAAGAACGCCTCCTGTGACAGGCCCTGCCGACTGAACTGCATGGCACGCTCGACCAGCTGGAGCGCCTCATCGGCGCTGCCCTGTTGCAGCTCGAACAAGGCCACCGCCTGCGCCAGTGTGGAGGCCCGCTCCTGCAACTGTTCCGCTTGGGCCACAGCCTGCTCCACCATGGCGGCGTTTTGTTGGGTGATCTGGTCCAATTGACGCACCGCCGTCGACACTTCGCTCAAGCTGGTGCTTTGTTCCGCACTGGACACTGAAATCTGCGACATGTTGGCTGCCACGCCCCGCACGCCAGTCACGATGCGCGCCATGCTTTCGCCGGCGGTGCGAATTTGCGCCACCCCGCTGGCGACCTGGGTGGCCGACGCCCCAATCAATTGCCGGATTTCGCGCGCCGACTCGGCACAGCGCTGCGCCAGTGAGCGTACCTCGGTCGCCACCACGGCAAAGCCCCGGCCTGACTCGCCCGCACGGGCCGCCTCGACCGCGGCATTGAGGGCCAAAATATTGGTCTGAAACGCCAGGCCGTCGATCACGCCGACCACCTCGTTCATGCGACGGGTGCTGGACTGGATGGCCTCGACCATGGTCACTGCCAGGGTCATGGCCTGTGCCCCTTGCTCAGCAATATCGCGCACGCCCGTGGCACTGCTGTCCGACTGCTGTGCGGCGCTGGCATTGACCTGCACTGTCGACGACAGCTCGGCCACGCTGGCGGCAGTCTGCTCCAGATTGGCCGCCTGCTGTTCGGTGCGATCAGACAGGGACCGGCTGCCCTGTACCAGGCTGGCGCCCGCCTGCGCGACCAGCGCCGCGTTGCTGCGCACACTGGCCACCATGCCGGAGATGCTGTTGGCCATGCCTTGCAGGGTGGAAGCCAACTGTGTCAACTCATCGCGCCCAGCGCCGCTGGCGCCAGTGCCCGCCGGTCCCTGGCGCAGGTTGCCACGCGCGATCTCGGATGCCAAGCTCAGCACATGGCGCAAATCGGCCATCACACTCAACTGAAACGACGTCACCAGGTACAGCAACAGCAGCAGAACGGCGGCCGACCCCAGGCCAGTGAACCACTGCCATTGCGCTAACACCGCCAAGCGGTGCTGCAGCAATACCGCCACCCGGCTGCTGGTTGCGGCTTGGTAGGCCTGCACTGCGGCCAGCGCGCTGGTACCGGCGGAAACCAGCGCCTGGCGCTGAGCGTCGGTCGGCTGCGGCGCGGCCAGGCTGTCCTGCACGCTGGCGGCGAAAGCGGCGCTGGTTTGCAGGGCTTTCTCCGCCAGCGGCTCGGCCTCGCCAAAATCCGCCAATAACGTCTGGACATAGCGCAGGTCGCGTGCCATGGCCTGCGCATCCTCCAGGCGCAGGCGAAGCGGCGGTGTCGTAACCGCGTCGGCGTCGGCGTCGGCGTCGGCAGCAGCCACTGCCGAGGGCTGCGGGCTCAGGCCTTGCAAAGCCTGCAGCCGTTGGTGCCAGGCCGGGATGCGTGACACCGCCAGGTCCATCAGCAAATAGGTGGCCGGATCGGAATCAAACAGCAGGCTGGAGGCCTTGGCCAGGCCCAGGCCAAAGCGGTCCAGGTCTTCCACCAGGGTCGCCGCCAGGACGGCGCGCTCAGGGGCCGCAGTGTCCGCCGCCAGCGACTCGATGCCGTCTACCCGCGCGCGCAGGCCGCTCCATTCGGGGCGGTTCCAGGCCAGGCGGCTGGCGGACAAGCCTTGTTCCAACGCCTCTCTCGCCGGCCGCAAGCTGGGCCGCTGCGGCGACTGCAAATCGTGCACCAAGCTGCGGGTGGCGGCCAGCAAGGCCACGCCCTCGATTTCATCGCGGGTCCGCGCCAGATCGGCAGATTGCCGGCTGAACAACTGCGCCAACACCAGCAACAGGGGCGCCAGGGTCAGCAGCGCCAGCAGGCTGAGCTTGGTGCCAAAACGCAACCGGCGCATCACCCACATACCGGCGGCAAACAAAGAGCTTGGTTTCACAGGGTCATCCGGTTCAGGCTGTGCGCAAAGCGGCCACTACCTCGGGCGGCGCTTGCACCAATTCAATCAGCACACCTTCGCCGGCAATCGGAAACTGATCATTGGATTTTGGGTGCAGGAAGCAGATGTCGTAGCCCGCCGCACCCGGGCGGATGCCGCCGGGCGCAAAACGCACGCCCTGGCCGATGAGCCAGGCCACAGCGGCGGGCAGGTCGTCAATCCACAGGCCAACATGGTTGAGCGGGGTGGTGTGCACCGCCGGCTTTTTGTCGGGGTCCAGCGGCTGCATCAGGTCCACCTCGACCCGGTGCACGCCCTGCCCCATGGCGCAGATGTCCTCATCGACGTTTTCACGCTCGCTGCGAAAGTTGCCGGTGACATCGAGCCCCAGCATGTCCACCCACAAGGTGCGCAAGCGGGCCTTGTCCGGGCCGCCAATGGCGATTTGCTGGATGCCCAGCACTTGAAAGGGTCTTAACATGGTGTGCGGCCGGTTCAGGCAAATTCAACAATCGGCTGGTCCACCGTTAGGCTTTCGCCCTTGGCCGCCAGGACCTTGCCCACCACACCGTCCGCGGCGGCAAACAGCACATTCTCCATCTTCATCGCCTCGATCACCGCGACCCGCTCGCCGGCCTGCACCCTCTGCCCGGGTTGCACCGCCACCTCCACCAGCAGCCCCGGCATCGGCGACAGCACAAAACGGCTCATGTCCGGCGGCGCCTTGTACGGCATCAGCGCGTGCAATTGGGCGGCACGCGGTGACAGCACCATGGCGTCGATCTGGGTTCCGTTGTGCGACACCCGCAGCGCCAGCGGGTTTTTGCCGGCCAGGCCACCGCGCTCGACCTGTGCGGTAAACGGCGTGCCATTGCAGCTGCCACTGACACGGATCTCGCCCAAGCGGTAATTGCTACATATTTTGTAGCTGCGAGTGCCCACGGCGATTGAGCTGGAGCCGGTTTTTCCTTCAAACTCGGTGATGCTGACCGGGGTCTCGGTGTGAGCGCCTTGCTGCCCTAGCGTGACCACAACAAAGTCTTCACCCACGCTGAGCTCATGGCCGGCCATCTGGCCGCTGATGAGCGAGGCGCGGTTGCGGTACTTGCGGTGCACAAAGGCGGCCAGCGCCAGCAGCAGGTCGGGGTCGTCGTGCGGCACGTCCTCGGCGCGAAAACCCTGGCCGTAGTTCTCGGCGATGAAGCCGGTGTTGAAGTCCCCCGCCACAAAGCGCGGGTGCGCCAGCAACGCAGCCTGGAACGGGATGTTGCTGGACACGCCGCGAATGACGAACCCATTGAGCGCCTCGCGCATCTTGGCGATAGCGTCGAGCCGGTCGCGCCCATGCACGATCAGCTTGGCGATCATCGAGTCGTAGTGCATCGGGATCTCGCCGCCGTCCTGCACGCCGGTGTCCACCCGCACCCCCTGCCACTGGCTGGTGTCGGCGGCAAACATGGTCTCGGCCGGCGGCTGGAAGCGAACCAGGCGGCCGGTGGAGGGCAAAAAGTTGCGGAACGGGTCCTCGGCGTTAATGCGGCACTCGATGGCCCAGCCCTCGCGCTTGACCTGCGCCTGCGTCAGCGGCAGCGCCTCGCCCGCTGCCACGCGAATCATCAGCTCCACCAGGTCCAGCCCGGTGATGCACTCGGTCACCGGGTGCTCCACCTGCAGCCGGGTGTTCATCTCCAGAAAGTAAAAGCTCTGGTCCTTGCCCACCACAAACTCAACCGTGCCAGCGCTCTGGTACTTGACCGCCTTGGCCAGCGCCACGGCCTGCTCGCCCATGGCCTTGCGGGTGGCGTCGCTGATGAAGGGGCTGGGCGCCTCCTCTATCACCTTCTGGTGGCGGCGCTGGATCGAGCACTCGCGCTCGTTCAGGTACAGCACATTGCCCTGGCTGTCACCAATGAGCTGGATCTCGATGTGGCGCGGCTCCTCGACAAACTTCTCAACGAACACGCGGTCGTCACCAAAGCTGTTGCGCGCCTCGTTGCGGCAGCTGGTGAAGCCTTCCAGCGCCTCCTTGTCGTTCCAGGCCACGCGCAGTCCCTTGCCACCACCACCGGCGCTGGCCTTGATCATCACCGGGTAACCAATGCCGCGCGCAATCTCGACCGCACGCTCGGCCGACTCAATCGCATCGTTCACCCCCGGAATGCAGTTGACACCGGCAGCGCCAGCCAGCTTTTTGGACTCGATCTTGTCGCCCATGGCGGCAATCGAATAGTGCTTGGGGCCGATGAAGACAATGCCCGCCTCCTCCACCCGGCGTGAAAACTCGGCGTTTTCACTCAAAAAACCATAGCCCGGATGCACCGCCTGCGCGCCGGTCTGCTGGCAGGCGGCAATGATCTTGTCGGCCTGCAAATAACTCTCGCGGCTCGGAGCCGGGCCAATGTGCACCGCCTCGTCGGCCAGCATCACATGGCGGGCGTCACGGTCGGCGTCGGAATACACCGCCACGGTGCGGATGCCCATCTTGCGGGCGGTCTTGATGACACGGCAAGCGATTTCGCCGCGGTTGGCGATCAGGATTTTGGTGAACATGAAACACTTCCTTCTTTTTCAATACGGCTTGGATTTGTGATCGCTAGAGCTTGTATGAGCCCGCTTGGGACACGGCGTACCCGTCTCCGCGAATGTCCTCCGCCCGCTGCGCGGGCTCCCCCTTTATTTCGCTCCGACGGATACACCGTGCCCCAAGCTGCGAAAGGAGTTTTGTCGTCGACGGCGGCATACCCAACCACCAGGATTGGGCTGCCTGGGCGTTTTGCGCAGGTCAAGGAGGAGGCCGAAGGCCGGGGGACACGGAGCAAAACGTCCGGGCAGCCCAAGCCTGCGAAGCGCCAAGCCATCAGCCGACCCATGGCATTCACAGCGGAATGTTCCCGTGCTTGCGCCACGGGTTTTCCAGCTTCTTGTCACGCAACATCACCAGCGAGCGGCAGATGCGTTTGCGGGTTTCATGCGGCAGGATCACATCGTCAATAAAGCCACGCGCGCCGGCCACGAACGGGTTGGCGAAGCGGGCCTTGTATTCGGCTTCCCGGGCTGCGAGTTTGACCGGGTCGCCCTTGTCCTCCCGGAAGATGATCTCCACAGCGCCCTTGGCGCCCATCACGGCGATTTCAGCGTTGGGCCAGGCAAAGTTGACATCACCGCGCAGGTGCTTGGAGCTCATCACATCGTAGGCAC
>CAJAXU010000115.1 GCA_903948045.1 uncultured beta proteobacterium
AAGAAGCGCGAAGCGGATGGTCACACCACCGAGTACGCGGTGGAGGACCATGCCTGGCGCGTGTACCGGGCCTTGGGCGGTGACATTGGCAATTTGCCAGACTACTTTGTCTCGGCACTGCAGATGTCGGCGCAGAGCCATATCGCCATGATGCAGGCAGTGCAGCCGCTGATCGACACGGCGATCTCCAAAACCGTGAATGTGCCGGCGGACTGTCCGTATGAGGTTTTCAGCAGCCTGTACCAGCAGGCCTGGGAAGCCGGCCTCAAGGGCTTGGCCACCTACCGACCCAATGCGATCCTTGGCTCGGTGCTCGATGCCGGCCCAGCCCCAACGCCTGCCGAGAAAGCGCCAGAGGTGGCCGGAACCACCGCCGATCCGATGCGGTCGGTGATTGAGCGGCGTCCCAAAGGGGCCTTGCCTGCGGTTGCTGAAAAGATTGAATACTGGACGCAGGAAGGGCACAAGACCCTTTACCTGGTTGTGTCATTCCTACCGATGGCAACGGCCGAGAGCGGCCAGTTTGTGCAGCGTGCCATCGAGTTCTTCATGCCACTCGGCCAAAGCGGTGAGTCGCAACAGTGGATCACCTCCAGCATGCGCATGTTGTCATTGGCGGCGCGCGGCGGTTTCCTGGAGCGCGCGCTGCGCGATATGCGCAAGGTGGCGTGGGATCGTGGTCCGGTGCGCCTGGGTACCCATGAAAAAGCCGACGGCAGCCGGGTCCCGCTCTGGCACGATTCGGAAGTGGCCGCCATTGCCTATGCGCTGCAGCAAATCATTGCGCAGCGCAGCCAGGCGACTCTGCCCCAGGTGCCAAGCGAAGTTGGTCAGGCCAGTGAAGCGCTGGCCAGCCCACCCGCTATGGTGGGGAAAAAATGTGCCGAATGCGGCGCCTATGCCGTCATCCGCAAGGACGGTTGTGACTATTGCACCCAGTGCGGCTACATCGGGAGTTGCGGGTGAGCGCCTTATGACCCACAAGTTCAACCACCCAATACCCGGCTTCAGTGCGCCGGCAGTGGGGTTCGAGGCCCCGTTTGACATGCTGGAGGCCTGCCACGAGCGCGTGGTCGACCGCTTGGCTCTGTTGGCGCGCCTACAGATCCATTTGCGGGCCCACGGGTGTGATGCGCAAGCACGTCAGGCAGCCGCCGATGTGCTGCGCTACTTTGACCTGGCCGCGCCGCTGCACCACCAGGACGAAGAGATCCATGTGTTTCCACCCCTGTTGGCAAGTGCTGATCCCGTGCTGGTGCAGGCCATTCGTGGGCTGCAAGAGCAACACCGCTTTATGGAGCGAGCCTGGGCTCACCTGCGCAGGGTGCTGCTGGCGGTGGTTGCTTGTGAAAACACCGCGGCGGTACCCTGGGCTGGGCTTGAGGCCGCTGCAGTGGCGTCCTTCACGGCCATCTATGACGGGCATATTCGCCTGGAGGAGGCAGTCGTCTACCCGGCGGCACGGCACGCGCTGGCGCCCCTGCAATGGCAGACCATGAGCTCGGACATGATGGGTCGCCGTGGTGTCGGCGAGCAAGCCGCCTGACGCGCGGCGACTACTTTTGAAGTACTCACTCTGCGGCCCCTGTGCCGTTGGGTGGTTAAGGCCCCTGTTCATGGGGGATGTTCAACCCGACAGCGATGGCCGGACAAGCAAGCCATTGCCAGTCATCTGGAGGCAACCGTGCGATTCAAAGATATGAAAATTGGTGTCCGAATGGGGCTTGGTTTTGGCCTGCTGATCGTGATGTTGCTGGGCATGATGTTGGTGAGTGTCCAGCAACTCGAGCAAATCAGCGCCCTGACCGGCCACATCATTGACAAAGACTGGGCCAAGGCCGAGGCCGCCAATTTGATCAACGCCACCACGCGTGCCAATGGGCGGCGCACCATGGAACTGGTGCTGGCCAATGACCCGGTGCATATCGCGGCGGTAAAGGCAGCCATTGAAGTCAACAAGAAGACCATTGGGCAGGCTCTTGAGACGCTGGACCAAACCATTGACCTGCCCCAAGAAGGGCTGTTGCTCACGCAACTCAAGGAGGCGCGTGCCAAGTATGTGCAGTCTTTCAGCCAAGTCAGTCAGCTGGTCGCGGAGGGCAAACGTGAGCAAGCGGTTGATCTGCTCAACAGGCAGACGCTGCCCAGCCTGGATGCGCTGCAGGTGCCGATCAACGCCTTGACCGACTTGCAAAAGCTCAATGTAGCCAGCAGCAGTGCCGAGCTGCGTAACAACATCCATCTGGCACGCCTCCTGATGATCACCCTGGGCGTGCTCGGTGTTCTGGTCGGTTCGGGCTTTGCGTACTGGCTGACGGTCACGCTGACAAAGCCGATCCGTGAGGCTGTCAGCATGGCCCGCACGATTGCCGCTGGCGATCTGAGCAGCCCCTCTGCGGCGCGCAGCCAAGACGAGGGCGGGCAACTGTTGACGGCACTGCAAGACATGAACAGCAGCCTGGCTGACATCGTTCACCGTGTGCGGCGGGGCGCCGACAGCATGGCCACAGCAACCAGCCAGATCGCGGCTGGCAACATGGACCTGTCAACCCGAACCGAGCAGCAGGCCAGTGCACTGGAACAGACCGCCGCCTCCATGGAGGAACTGGCGGATACCGTCAAACACAACTTTGCCAGCGGCCAACATGCCACTGAGCTGGCCATATCGGCGGTTGAAGTCGCCACACGTGGTGGCGCTGTGGTGGCACGCGTGGTGAGCACCATGCAGGCCATACAGCTGTCGTCCAATGAAATCGCCGACATCATTGGCCTGATTGATGGCATTGCCTTTCAGACCAATATCCTGGCCCTCAATGCCGCCGTAGAGGCCGCCCGCGCTGGCGAGCAGGGCCGTGGTTTTGCCGTGGTGGCGAGTGAAGTGCGTAGCTTGGCTGGCCGTTCAGCCACAGCCGCCAAGCAGATCAAGGACCTGATTGGGGTGTCTGTGACAAATGTGAACGAGGGTTGTAGGCTGGTGCAACAGGCGGGCGGCACCATGGACGAGATTGTGGTGGGCGTGCGGCGCGTGGCAGATCTGATGCGCGAAGTCACGGCGGCAAGCCAGGACCAGACCTCCGGGATCGAGCAGGTGAACCAGGCGGTGGGCCAGATGGATCAGGTCACGCAGCAAAATGCCGCGCTGGTGGAAGAGGCCACCGCCGCGGCTCAGTCACTTGAGCACCAAGCGAAATCACTGCTTCAGACCGTCAATGTGTTTCATTTCGGTGCGGGTGGCAGCAAGTTGTTGGCCCTGTCGTAGACCTGGCGCTGCCATTTAAGGCGTGATCTTGACGCCCTTCCAGAAGGCGACCCGGTTGCGGATCGATTCGGCCTCAGGTTTGGGATCAGGGTAAAACCAGGCAGCGTCCACATTCATGTCGCCGTTGACCAGCAGCGAGTAGTAGCTGGCCTGGCCCTTCCAGGCGCAGCTGGTCTTGTGGTTGCTGAACTGCAGCCAAGCCTTGTTGACCGAATGCTCGGGGAAGTAATGGTTGCCTTCCACCATCACGGTGTCCTCGCTGTCGGCAATGACGGTGTTGTTCCAGATCGCTTTCATGGGGGGCCTTTTCACGCTGTTGAGGCTGCATTGTGCTATGCGGTGGGCGCCGGGTTCAGTCGTGGGTGGGTTTCTTCGCCCCACCAGGCCAGCAGGCCGCCCGACAGCAACATGCACAGGGCCACGAACCAGAAAGCCGCCGCTATCTGACCGGTGAAGTGCGCCACCAACCCCAGGCCCAGCGCGCCAAGCCCGTAGCCTAGGTCACGCCAAAAGCGGTAGATGCCGATGGCCGAGCCGCGCCAGGCCGGGTGCGAAATATCCGCCACCGCTGCCGACAGGTTGGGGTACAGCAGCGCCATGCCCAGGCCGGTCACGCCGGCCCAGAGGCTCCACCACAGCACGCCATCCTGCACCACCATGGCGGCTACGCCCAGGCTGCAGATCAGCATGCCCCACACGTTGGGCCGGTGCCGGCCGATCCGGTCTGACAAGCGGCCGGTCAGCAGTTGCGCGCTGCCCCACACCAGGCCATAACTGCCGATGACCCAGCCGACCTGCGGCAGCGTCAGACCCTTTTGGTACAGGAACACCGGGTACAGCACCCAGACCAGCGCGTCGACAAACTTCTCAACCAGGCCGGCCTGGCACAGGGCCATCAGACGCTTGTCGCGCCAGCTCACCAGCAGAAAGATCTCTTGGGTGGCTGGGTGCTGATTCAGCAGCCTGGCGTAGCGCGGGCGCAAGGGTTGGTGGAAGGGCGCGCTATGGCCACCGGGTGCCGGTGCGGCGCCGGCCCAGGGCAGAGTCTCCTTGACGCCGAAACGGGCCAACAGCAGGGCCAGGCCAATCACCGCCAGGCCAAACCAGAGCAGCCCCTGGCGCGGCCCCCAGCGGGCCGCCAGGTAGGCCGTCACAATGCCGGCCAGCGCCACGCCCAGGTAGCCGGCAAATTCGTTCAGCCCCAGTGTCAGGCCGCGTTCGTCTGCCCGGGTGATGTCGAGCTGGGCGGTCTGCGTCATGGACCAGGTCAGCCCCTGGTTCACGCCCAGCAGCACGGTGGCCGCCACCACCCAGCCCCAGCTCGGTGCGTAGCCGATCATCAGCGGGATCGGCAGCGCCACCAGCCAGCCCAACAGCAGCACGCGCTGGCGCCCCAGACGTTCAGATAGGCGCCCGGCGACAAAATTCATCACGCCCTTAACCAGGCCAAACGCCACAACGAACGAGCTCAGCAGCACAAAGGAGTTTTTGGGGACGCCGAAGTCCGACTCGGCCAGCGCCGGCACCACGGTCCGGGTCATGCCGATCGTCAGGCCGACCAGCAGCACCTGCAGCAACAGCTGCAGAAACTGGGCGCGGTTAGGGCGAATGCCGTGCTGCAAGTGCATACAGCATCTTAAGTGAGCGGCTGCCCTGTCGCCCCAGTTTTAAGTCAAATCAGGCCCCAGCCCTTATTCCATATGGGTTTATAGCTATCAATCCGATAGCGGCTTCAGCAATTCGGCCAGGTCGCCCTCGGTGAACAGCGGG
>CAJAXU010000116.1 GCA_903948045.1 uncultured beta proteobacterium
ATCATACTGGATAAGTTGCGAATTGCCACTAAGTGGGTTACACTTACTTCGTTGCAAAATGCATTAAAGGTGAATCATGGAATACGACGTAATTGGTGACATCCACGGCCAGGCGGGGAAGTTGGGCGCGCTGCTGGCTAAGTTGGGGTATGTGGATCGGGGTGGGCTTTGGATTCCACCTCATGGGCGCCAAGCAGTTTTCCTTGGAGATCTAATCGACGTTGGCCCAGCGCAAATTTTGGTGGTGGACCGTGTGCGCCGCATGGTTGATGCGGGTTATGCGCGCTGCATCATGGGAAACCACGAGTTCAATGCCATTGGCTATGTCAGTCCCCGCTTAGATGGCTCTGGCGACTTCCTCAGGAAGAACAGCAAGACCAACCAAGACCAACACACTGAGTTCTTGCGCCAAGTGGGCGCAGGATCCGCACTGCACAGGGATTTGGTGAAGTGGTTTAGGACACTCCCTCCGGCGTTGGATTTGGGAGGCATTCGTGTGGTGCATGCTTGGTGGCACAACCCCTATGTCGAACGAGTCGGCGGGCAGTGGGGCGGCGATATACCAATGTCGGACGACTTCTTGTACCGCGCCTACGACAAGCAAAACCCAGAGTGGCAGGCCATGGAAGGCTTAACGAAAGGATTGGAAGTCCGCCTTCCACCAGGCCATTCATTCTTCGACCACAGCAATGTGGAGCGGTTTGATGTGCGTACGAAATGGTGGTTGACTGAGGCCACCAGGTATCGGGATGTTGCACTCATTGGCGAAACAGAACGCCAAAAGCTTCCGGATGCCGCGTTGCCCGCAACCTTTGCCCCGTTGCCCATCACAGGATCGCCCGTCTTTGTTGGTCACTATTGGATGTCGGGGACCCCAATGGCTCAGTCTTCCAAAGTGGCTTGCCTCGATTATTCGGCCGCCAAGTCCGGACCGCTCGTTGCATACCGCTGGATGGGCGAAGAAGAAATCGCGTCTGATAACTTTGTCCAGGCGGGCTGAAATTGGGTGCCCATACCGATGGCGCCGATTAGTGAGAAAACATTGGAAATAATTATTTTGAAACCGGCGCTTCGATATTGCCATCCAGAAGATCAAAGAATCCAGAAGCAGAGGTGATTTGGCTGTTTTTTGTCCGAATCTTACCGACTGCCTAAGTGGCTTTGAGACTATCGTGAGCAGTATCTTCTTTGATACTTTTATAAACCCAACTTAATTTTATCTATCATGCCAAACTGGTACCTTGGTGCAGAAGAGAAGTGGCAAGCATGCAATCGACTGACATTCGTCAAAGACGAAGCGCATATTCTTATCCTTACAACGCATAGATCGCCCTGGTTTGTTGCCTATGCTCGAATGCGACCTCTCACATACAAAGAGCTTAAAAATGAAAATGGCTATGCTTTGGGATTCCTAAGCAGTGGAGACGAGTGGTCATTTGATCAGTCATCCGGGACATTTGAAACAGAATTTCAGACTATGGATAACATTTCCAAATCTGATTTAACTAAATTCGAAAACACGTGGCATAAATCTGAAGAGACAGGCGTCATGCGCCTGGGTTGGAAATGCATAAAGAGGCAATTTATTTTGAGTGGCCCACTGATACTTGAAAATGGGATTACCCATCAAAAGTTTGATTGGCGAGGTCCTCGCAAGTCTGAAAATAAAGGTAAAAATACCTCAAAAAGTACGGCCGTCGAATCAAATAGACCAGCTAACAGTCGCGAGGAAAAATTACAAGCGCTGAGATCAAATCAAGATCGAAGTGCGTGGTTCCCAAAGAGCGTTAATCCAGTACGGACAGGTACATATCAAGCGATACATCGTAGTGCTAAAGATGACATTTATCAGATGAATGTTTTTCCTGCTGTTTGGAATGGGAATAGTTGGAATAAGAAAATCAATAAGTGGAGAGGCCTTACTGAATCTGCGACTGATATTTGTTATGCCACCTATTAATCAATATTAATAATGAAAAAAGATCTAAGCGACACCGAGTGACTGCAAAGGTTTAAGGAGCAATATATGGGGAATGCAAGAAAATGGAGAAAAATGATGGCTATGCAAAAGGAAGATCCGGCCGCGACTCTTGCACGCTCCCTCCATATTGATATTTTTCCTGAAGAATATGATTGTATATTGGACAGTATCGCCGATGCCTATGAACGCTCGAAGGGAATTAACCCTATGTCCAGTGAATATATTGAACGCGTAAATAAGAGGCGGGCCAAGCTGGGGTTTGGGCCCTATCTGGGGGGTGCTCTCGATGACTCTACTCAAGGGTGGGTGAAAGAAAATGTTCGCGCTGGAGATGCGCAACGTTTAATTGATATTTGGAATTCGCTTCGTGATGACGGGGATTATTCATAGTTGGTTTGAAGTAGTCATCACTGAAAATTTGACCTGCGCATGGAATGTCGGGCCAACTGAAGTTTGAGAGAAGGGTCACTTCTGCCAGGAGAGGCGGCAAAGAAGAAGTAACGATTCAGTAGCGAACAGATTGTTCGACTACTGCGTGAGACCGGATCAGTACAGCGAAGCGTTCATTGCCAAGCGCCATGGCGGTCTAGGGTGCTCGCCGATCCAATGCCCGAGCTCATCAGATGACCTCGTGAGCGCTCCTTTCGGCCAAAACACATGCGATTAAGAACAGTGCGACGGGCTCATCCCATGCGCCTTGAAAAGCGCACAGTGGGGACATCTGAATTAGACGTGAGTTCACCATGTTCCAAGCTGTCACTAATCTGCGCCATTGCCGCACTGCACTGCTCCTGCCTGCCTGCCTGGCCTTGTTGGTAGCATGCGGCGGTGGAGCTGGGGGCTCGCCCGCAACCACCGCTCCGGTCACGTCCACGCTGAGTTTTCCTCTACAAACAGGCTACCGCGCATTGACTGCCAATGGGGCAGCCAACAACTTCACCATCAGCGGCACTTGCTCGGGCTCGGGCAACCGGACGGTTGGAGCCGCCAATACGGCTACGACCTTTGAGGGGTCTGCTGCCTTATCGGCCGCCTCGACCTGGACCATGAACTTTACGGGCTGCACCCTCTCCAGCGTGGCCGCCACGTCCACCAGCTACTACGACAGCAACTACATTCCACGCGGTTTTTCATCTGTTGGCATCAACTATGGCGTCTACCTGATCGCGCCCATCATCCCGAGCAGCATCATGGTTGGGCACACCGGCACCATCGGTACCGAGACGCTCTACACCAACAGCAGCAAAACAGTGGGTAACGGCATCATCGTGTCGAGCTATGTCGTGGAGCCAGACACGGCCACCACCGCCATCATCATTCTGATTGCCAGAAGCTACAACGTCGGCGGCACGCTCATCGGGACCGAGCAAAGCCGCTTCCGAATAGACGTCGCAGGCGCCTTGACACCGGTGAGTACGGACATCCAGTACGCCTACACATCGAGTGCGCATTTGGTCTTAACTTTTTAAAGCAAGCCCACCCCTGAACTCCCACCGGATTGACCCACCTATGAAAACACCTGTTCATCTAGCTCTCTTGGCTGCACCCCTCATCTTGCTTGGCGGCTGCGCCCACCAAGAGGAATCACGCACCTTGGCCATCCAGAAAGTGGAGTCCGCCGGGCAGTCCTATAGCGGTCCGCGTACCCCTATATCGGTCGGTAAGTTTGACAATCGATCGTCCTTCCTGCGTGGCATCTTTTCCGACGGCGTCGACCGTCTAGGCAGCCAGGCACAGACCATTTTGGTAACCCACCTGCAGCAAAGCCGCCGCTTTAGCGTGCTCGACCGGACCAACATGACTGAGATCAAGGAAGAGGCCGGGATCTCGAAGAAGGCTCAGAACCTTAAAGGCGCTGACTTCGTGGTGACTGGCGACGTGACCGAGTTTGGCCGAAAGGACGTGGGAGACAAGCAGCTGTTTGGCCTGCTGGGGCGGGGCAAAACTCAAATTGCCTATGCAAAGGTCAATCTCAACATCATCAACACGCTGACCTCGGAAGTCGTCTTCTCCGCCCAAGGTGCAGGGGAATACAGCCTGTCAGAGCGGGAAATCATCGGCTTTGGCGGCACGGCCAGCTACGACTCCACCCTGAACGGCAAGGTGCTGGATTTGGCGATCCGCGAGGCGGTAAACAACCTGGTCAACGGTGTTGATAGCGGCGCATGGAAGCCGGGTCTCTGAGTTGGCCTGATTAATTGGAGTTACCTCATGTTCACCAAATTCATCCGCTTGACCGCACCTTTCGTCCTGGCCGCTACCTTGGCTGGATGCGCCGCTAAGTCTCCTGCGCTATACAGCTGGCTGGGCTACGAGGCCAACCTTGACGCCTACTTTCGGGCCAGCAACTTGAGTCCCGACGCGCAAACGCAATTGATGGAGCAAGACCTTCAGAAGATCCGCGCCTCAGGCTTGGCCGTACCGCCGGGTTACCACGCGCATCTCGGCCTGCTGTACGGAGGGCAAGGCAACTTGGACAAGTTTGCACAGCAGGTGGACTTGGAGAAAAGCAAATTCCCGGAGTCCCAGACCTTCATGGACTTCCTGACCCGCAATTTCAAGAAGTGAGCGGTTTATGAAAAATCAGACGTTTTCCAAGATCGCCATTGCGCTTGTTGCCGTTGTTCTCATGGGTGGCTGCGCCACCAAAAAACCTGGCTGGGACTATTCAGCCTACAAGGAAAGTCGGCCACGTTCGATCTTGGTGCTGCCACCAATCAACAACTCGCCTGACATCACTGCGACGTACAGCGTGATGTCCTTTGTGACCAAGCCGCTGGCTGAGGCAGGCTATTACGTCATGCCGGTAGCGATGGTGGCAGAGGCTTTCAAAGAGAACGGCCTGACGCAACCGTCTGACATGCACGCAACAGCAAATGAGAAGCTGCGTCAAATCTTTGGCGCTGATGCAGCGCTTTACATTACCGTGACCAAGTTCGGTGTGTCTTACACGGTGGTCAACAGCGAAACGATGGTGCAAGTGCAGGGTAGGCTCGTAGATCTGAAGTCTGGCGCCACCCTTTGGCAAGGATCCGCTCAGGCGTCCAGCGTTGAAAACGAGCAGCAGCAGACGGGTAGCTTGGCCGCGGTATTGATTTCCGCCGTCATCAAGCAGGTGCTGGCCAGCACCTTTGACAACAGTCACAAGTATTCAGGCGTTGCCACTGAACGGTTATTGGCCACAGGAGAGAAGAGCAATGGTTTGCTTTACGGACCGAGGTCGCCGAATTACCGTAAGGACTGAACTGCTTTCGCAAGTGCTAGAACGGCGCTATAGCGCCATATCTGTCCGTCCAGCAAGCCCCACCGGGCGTCTCTCTGTGCGTATGCTGCGGGGGCATTTGAAGATACCAAAGCTGTGGTGTATGGCTTCTGCGACGCCCTCGCCGGTGAGAATGCCAAAGTATTCTTGTGGGATTAGGAGCGCAGTCTGGTTTACGACGATGCGCAGGTTGGTGGCTACCAAGACAGCGCTCCGGGGCTGTCGTCAGCCTACATGGTTCTTTTGCAGTTTTAACCATGGGATGCCGTCCCATGAATTCAGAAATGACTGCCGGCAGAGTCCAGCACAGCATGGGTCTACCGCGATTCCACTTGTTTTGACGTGACGCGCAGCGTTTGTCATCATCGACAACGCGTCTCTCAGCGCTAAACCAACCATCACCGAACTGCCCTGAGAAATACCGCTTTTGGCACCAAAAAGGATGGCTCTCTCGACTACGCATCGCGCTTAGCAGCGATGAGTGGCGTGCATTTTTTGTCGACTTGATTTTTCGTCGCCTCGTGAGATTCTGGTCGAGTCTAAACAACTCAACCGCAAAATTTCATGACTCCAACAGACCCGAACGCCCTACCCGCCCCAGACCTTCGCTACCGTTTGCTTCGCCAGAAAAGTAGCCAGTTACTTGGCAAACACTGCCCCCCGCCTTCTCATTTCACACTCGCTCATCTATTGGCCATCCTCACCGCCCTCGCACTCGTGGGCTGCGGTGGCGGTGGCACCGATAAGTCCAGCATTCCAGTCGAAAACACCGACGCGTTTCTGGTGTCATCGGTGCCGGCAACAACCTACACAGGCCAGGCGCTGAGGGCATTTGATGTGCTCAACACCGAGCGTGCCCGCTGCGGCTTCGGTCAACTGGCCCAGAACTCGAGGATCGATACGGCTGCCGATGGCCACTCGGTCTGGATGCTCAAGAACGACCTTCAGGTTCATGACCAGATTCGTGGCACTGTGGGGTTCACCGGCACAACCGTTGGCGACCGCTTACGGGCGGCGGGTTACCCGTCCGCGCGCACCTTGGGCGAGGTCATTTCACCGATCAGTGACTGGACCAAGAATGCCGAAGCGGGGGTACGTTTGCTGTTCAATGCGCCGTACCACGGGCTGGGCTTGTTGCGCGGCTACCGCGAGGTCGGCATTGGCTTTCGGACGACGCGTGATGTAGATCTTCCCGGTGAGTTTCTTTCCGGCAAGCTGACCATCAACTTGGCCACGTCGCTGGCGGAGGTAGGTCAAACCCCTGGAAACAACATGGTGCGAACCTATCCGTGCGAAGGCACACAGGGCGTACTGCACCTCCTGTGGGGTGAGTCTCCAAGCCCCGTACCGGACCGCGACTTGGTCACCCGTCCGCTTGGAAGCACCGTGTTGGTGGCGGGTGACATCAATAAAAAGCTGATCATCACCGCTGCCAGCATGACAGGTCCAGGGGGTGTGGCGGTTGCTTTGCGCTCAGCTGTGACAGAGTCCAACGATCCTAACGGCGCACCTGGTCGGGCGTACCTGTTAACCCACGAAGCGTTCATTTCTGCAGATGCACCGCTGGCCACCAACACCGCCTACAACGTGTCGATCTCTGGCACAAATGGCGGCATGCCTTTCAGCCGATCGTTTGAATTCACAACGGGAGCACCGCTGTGAGGGCGACTTCACTGGCCAACATGGAAGAGCGTCTAACCCGCAAGACTGGCTTATCACCTCCCAGCTGAATCTGTCCACTTCCCTTCGATGCTTTCCAAGCTGTTCGGTGTTATTCGGCAGCAAAGCCTAGGCGCGCATTTCAGCCCTCAGGGCCACTCCCCATTGACCGAGGTCGCTGCATCGCTCCAGGAGGCCTCTCCTGCCCGCCATAGCCCCGCTTGGCCCAGTCAGGCCAGGCCCCAGCGGCAAATCGCTTTGGCGATGACCCATTTCGCAACATTTTTACCTTTTCATCATGTTCAACTTCAAAACTCTGTTCTCAATCGTCATCTTTCTGTTGACCAACACATCGCTGCTTGGCTTTGCCCGTCCGCTTTTCGCTCAAACGTTGTACGACAAGGTCGCGATAGGGAGCGTCCTGTCTGGTGGGATCAAAATGGGCACTTTCTCGAACATCCTGCCCTTGCCGCCTGGCCAGTGGCAGGTCGTGCACATCAAAACAGACAAAATTTCCCTCAGCAATGGCACATCGACTCCGCGTTGGTTCTATTTCCTTAAAGACGCGACGGGCTCCAGCAGCATCCACAGTTTTCTGATCTCGGTTACCCCAGATCAGAGCAACATCAACTGGGGCAATACCCTCTGTCAGAGCAAGAACCCAAACGCTTTTGTGATCGACAATTTCGGGACAACCCCAAGCTCCCTGGACTTCGCTTGTGGCGTTGCAAAGCGGCATGTGGCGCTCAAAGCCTTGGTGGATGGGGCCAGCAATAGCTCTAATAGCTTCGTCAAAGAGTTCCTGGGCCGTCTGTCAGATGATGTCACCACACCCAAAGACGTTGTCGAAATCAATCTGACCGCGACCAAGGACCGCGGGAAGCAGGTGTTTTTGACAATGTTTGTCGCGGGCAACGGAAGTGATCCTGACGTGGCAGAAGCCGTACGCCGCTATGTCGCAGAAACTGGCAACGCTATGCGGTCGTTTCTGGAGGGTAGGCAAGCATCCATTGGTCTGCCTCAAATTTCCAAATAGCCGTCGACAACGCGTGCGTGCGGTTATGCCTTCGCTTGAGGCTAAGGCTTTCGACGCTGCCGACGCGTTACTCCAAGTCCTGCTGTGGGCATGGAAGTCTCAACCGCCGCGAAAAAGCGCCGCCTCAAGCAAGCGTGGCGGCTTGGATTGACTAGGTGTTTTGGCTGGAAAGAGACACCGCTCCCAGAAACAAGGCCTGCTTCAGCCAAATGGCAACCATGCGCAACGTTTCAGCAGCACCAGGCTGAGCCACCAGCATCCAGAAACAGCTGCCCAGCGTGCTGGCTTGTGCTTTTCTGGACCGTCAATGACGGTTGTCAGTGTCAGCGCTGCGTTCAGGGCTCGATACCGTAGGCTGCGACTATCCGCTGCATTGCAAGGACTCGCCCCGCTTGAGGATGGTTTGAGATCATCCGAACGAACCTTTGCAGGTCAGCTTTTACCTTGGCGGGGGCCTGGACAAGCTCGCCGTTTTTGAGCAGTGCAGTCAGTGCAATGACGTCGGAGAGGTGCTTGTTGATTTTTCTGGAATCGATGATTTCACCGCCCGCAAGTCTCCCACTGAGCTCCATCCACGCCAGCGCCTTTAGCGGAATCAGCCTGTCCTCGCCCACCCACGATGGCATTCCGTGCTTAAAGCGACGCCCCTGCAAAACGTACTGGTAGTAATCGTCGTCGAGCAAGATCGCCGAGAGGCTCGACACTTGCTCATCGATCGGAAT
>CAJAXU010000117.1 GCA_903948045.1 uncultured beta proteobacterium
CTGCTCGCTGTGCTGCATCGAAGCGCACATGCCAGGGAACTGCCGGTTTGGAAGGGGTTTAATTGCCATGCGGCTGCGGATGTTGCCTGAGGCCAGCCCAATCGGGATTGTCATGGCTGCTGGCCCTGGCACGTTCACCAGCGGGTCGAGCACAAAGCTGGCTGTCACCTGCCAGGGCGAGTCCAGATCGGTTGGGTCACCAGACTCGATGCGGCCAGTGCCCGACTCGGCAAAGCGCGCCAAGAACCGGTTGACGACATCGACTGGCTCCTGGCTCCGATACCCAAAATGCGAATAACGTGAATCCGACTCAGGGGAGCCGCTCATGCGCATCACGCTGCGCCCGCTCACCCGGCCGTCGCTCTGCAACTGCAGCCAAACCTGGGTGTCGGTCTGGTCCCAATCAGCGCTGCTGGCCGGGGTTCGCGACAGGGTGCCGGTGGCCGTTAGCAGCACCGGTTTGTCCTGGTCACCATCGGGCAGACTGCCCATGGGGGTAAAGCTTGAAGTGGAGTCCAGGAACAAGTTGAGCGAGGGCACGTAGGTGATGACATGGTCAAAGGGATCAGGCACTGGCAGGCTCGGCAGCTTAAAGGTCCCGTTGGCGTTGATCAGCGCCGGGCTGCTGTCGATGCCCACAGCCGCCAGCAGCGCCTCCAGTATCACCACATGGTCTTTGCAGTCGCCGTAGCGGTTGTCCAGAATGCTTTGAGAGTCATGAGGCACGAAGCCACCGGCACCGGCGTACACCGCCACATACCGAATATTGCGGGCCACCCAGTTGTAGAGCCGGCGCACCCGGGTGGCGTCATCGGTGGCGCCGGCCACCAGTGATTTGGCCAGCGCAGCAATCTCAGGCGTTACCCGGGCCATCGGTTTGGCACGGTCTTGGTAGGCCCGGGCCAGATCGACGTAGCTGGCAAAGCTGCTGATCAGCACATGGGGCGTGAAGTCCAACAGATCTACCTGACCGCGCTCGGTCGGCAGGGCCTGGGCCTGCTGGTACTGGAAGCGGTAGCGCTTGAACCCAGGTGCGTCGCCTGGTTCGGCCGCAAGCAGGCCACCTGCCACCCGGTCAGTCGCCACGCGAATGGCAATGCCGGCGTCGTGGCTAAGCTCAAGGGTGGAGTTACCGTAGCGCCGGTGCGGGCTGAAACGCTCCGTCCAAAAGAAGTGACCCGGAAACAGCGGGGTGTGCACCACGGATTGGACCCGCATCACCAATTGACTACCCGGCTTCACCTGCGGGTAAATGATGACCCGCACCTTGTCGTCGCTGTACATCGCTTCTTCCACAGTCTCCTGGGTGCGGATGCGGTCTGGAGGAACAGTAATGCGGCTGCCATCAGGCTGGAGGGTGTAGGCCTCAACTACCTCCAGGTCTTCCAGGGCGGCGTTGTAGTACAGGCGCAGTTCACTGTGGGTCTGCACCGCCTGCTCGGTCTCGACGCGCACTTGCTGCTCCAGGTATTGGGTGTAGCTGCCATCGGCTCGCACATGAAAACGTTGAAAGTCGCGCACGGTGGTGACCGCCGGGGCAAACTGGGCGTGGGCCAGCGTGATGAGGGTGAGCCAGGCAAGCAGGGTTTGAGCGACAAGGGGCAGAATTCGGTTGAAATTGAAGTTGGAGTTGGAGTTTTTCAAAGTCATATTCGTCATTCAAAGATTGCGCTGTCGATGGCACCGCTGAGCTTGTCGGCAAACTCAGTCACAAAGCGCTCATCGCGGAACTGTGGGGTTCCCATTTCGAACAGTATGGCGTGCGTGATTTCGTGCCAAAACGTGTTGCGGTCGACGGCTTTGTCAGGGTTGTTGTGGATCACGATGGCGCGGGTGCCAAAGTAGACGCGCCCATGCAAGCCCTTCTTTCTTGGCTTTTGGTGTATCCAGTAGTGCCGTTTTCCTATGGTGACTCTGGTTGGAATAGCGTCCATGGTGATACCTCGTTCTTAGTCCGTCAGCTTTAAGGTGGATGCCTGCCCAAAGCGGCACCCAATGAAATCGATCAGTCCGGCTTTTTTCGAAACTGGCTCAAAAAGTCGCTTTTGCTGTCCTTGTCAGGCTTGGCGCGCAGCGCGATCGGCGGAGCAGCCTCGCCGTTCATCACCACTCGCTCACTCACAACTACGCCCTGCTCGATCTGGATAAAGAGGTCGCTTTCATAGACGCTGGTGAAACCACCCCGCCCATAATTCAGCAGCTCACCCATAGGGCAGCAGATCTGGCCGCTGAACCAACGCGCAAACACGCCATCCGGGCTATCGGGAAAGAGCACCTCCAGCCCAACCTCCACCGTGTTTGCAAATTCCCCGACATGCCCTTCGAGCTTCGTGAGGTACAGCCGGGCGTGCTCAATAGACCAAGTGCCCACATAACCACGGTGCAGGGCAGTGCTGGGCGCCTGGAACTTGACCGCGCACTGGCCTGATTCCAGGTAAGGCTGCAGGGGGTAGTCGTAGAAAGAGAGAGCTTCGCCCTTGTAACGCAGTGTTTCTGGAACTTGTACGGTCATGGGTGCTTGGGTGGCATGTTGAAGTGGCAGTCCATTGTGCAAACCATCAAGCTCACCGCATGAGCCCGAAACGGGAGGTAAGGCACCTCAAAAGCTGGATGCGTTCACAGCTCGACAGGGTCTTGTCGTGAGCCCGGAAGTCCTCAAGCTCACTCCCTCAGCGCTTTGATACTGCTGTCGCTTTGACCTGTTTGCTCAAGCCAACGACTCGCCTTGCCCCAAACCCGGCAATACCCGTCAAATATGCCGGGGATTTACATACCTACGGTATGGCGATCCGTGACAACAGCGAAGTTGACGCCGGGGTGTTTTTAGGCTCAGACTGAAAAAAGGCAGCGGCCCCCTGGCCCTGCATCACTGGAGAACCCAACCATGCGGACAGTCAACGACATCATCAACGCCGATATTGAACTCAAGTCTGGCGAAACCCGGATCGAGGAAGGGCAACTTGCCATGTGCATCACCCCCTTCGCATCCTATGGCGGCGGCGGTGGTGCGCTGTGGGCCGTAGAGAACCAGTGTGTGCAGTTCACGACGGAAGCACACCCGACGTACCTGGAAGGTATTTGCCGCAAGGTCGATCCCCGCAGCAGAACTGTCGCCATAGAAATCACCCGTGGCCCGACCTGGGGCAGTCTGGCCATGGGCGGCACCGCCATCCTGCCCATCTCCGTCATCCGGCGCTACCACCCGGCCCCACAGGCTGGAGAGTCGCTGATATTCGAATCCCAGGCCATGCGCAGCCAAATCCTGGCTGACCATGCCTTCAACAAGATATCGCAGCGTGAAATCCGGGATGCGTTGGCCACTCAGCACAGCCAGGTGTTGGCCAGCCTGATTGGCGCGCCGGTGCATTCGGCCCTGCAGGAGGTGTGCTCGAATTACCTCAAACTCTGCGAACAGGTCAACGCTGCCAACGGGGCCTGCGCCCGCATGCCGTCCACTGCCATTACCCGCCAGCGCCGTGCCCTGCGAACAGCCCTTACCACCCTTGCCTTGCAAGTGCAGGCAGCCGCTGCGGCCACTGCCTGATCAGGCTTGTCCGTCACCTTCTCCATCACCTTGCCCATCACGCCAAAAAACACATGACACACAGCAACACCATGACAGACGATCAGGCACTGGGCATGTTCGTCGGCCTCTTCATTGGCGACGCCATGGGCGCCCCCCTGGAGTTCACCGAACCCAACTTGGGCGAACCGGTGCGCAGCATGATTGGCGGCGGCGTCCATGACGTCACGCCTGGCGAATGGACCGACGACGGCGCTATGGCCATGTGCATCGCCAAGGCCTACCTGCGCTCTGGCAAGTTCGATGCCGCGCTTATCCAGCACAACTTTATCCGCTGGTCCAAAACGGGGGAATTCGGGACCCGGAATCGGGTGTTTGACATTGGCATCACCGTTTCCGAGGCCTTGCGCCGGGCGCAGGATCTGGATTTGCCGTACGTCGGCTCTGCGTATGCCATGGCCAGCGGTAATGGCAGCATCATGCGCATGGCACCCTGTATTGCCTGGAACCGGCACTGCCTAGGCGGCGCCATCGGCGAGAGTGTGGCGCAAGCGCTGCTGACACATGGCAGTGGTGACACTGTCACCTACACCTCGGCACTGGCACATGAGCTCTGGGCAGGCCAGCCCCTGGCGGCTTATGACAGCCTACGCAATCGGCCCCTGAACAATAGCGGCTATGTGGCCGACACCTATGCCAGCGCCTGGCACTCGGTCACCACCACCCGTAACTTTGAAGATGCGGTGGTGGACGCCATCAACCGCGGCGGTGACGCCGACACAGTAGGCGCCGTGGCGGGCATGCTGGCGGGGCGAATCTACGGCTTTGCGGCCCTGGAACACCACGCCGACACGCTGGTCAAGGCGGACCTGGTCATCCGCACCGGCAGGGAATTGATGGCCAGGCGCGCACCATGAAGGCCGATATGACTGATCAGAATGGTATTGATGAAGCGGTGGACGAGGACGACTTGCCGAAAGTTGAGCCGTCTGCGCTACGTACCGGCGTCTTCAGGGTCCTGACTGGTGTGTTCAGCCTTGCGATGGGCTGGATGCTGTGGAACTCATTTTCCTGGGGGCTGTTGCTGCTGTTTTGCCCCGTCGCCTTCTGCTTCATCCCCTTCACGCTGGTGGGCTATGAAGCCCAATGGTTTTTTGACGCTGTGGGAGATCGTGTCGGCCGGGTTGTCTATTACGGCGTGCCCAAAGGTGAACACGAGGTTGACTCGGCTGAGCCACGATACCGAGAAAAGCACGGCGCACACCAGGGCAAGGATGGAGATGCGTGAAGGGGGACTGGTTAAATGATCAGGTGACCGGGCTCATGACGTGAGCCCCGGCCAGATCAGACTCTGATTTCTTGTTACAAGTATCTTTGAGCAGGCTCAAATTTAGGAGGGATGGACTAAGATGTAACAAAAAAACGGCGTTTCAAGCAAACGGGAGAACTACGTTGAGTCCATCTACGAAGCAGACTGGCCATGAGTGAGGTGGTGCGGCTGTACCAGTACAAAAGCCTGCTGGTCGGGCGCCGGGCCATGTCGGCCGAGGATTTGATGGCGCGGCTGGAAATCTCTCGCGCCACTCTCAAGCGAGACATCGCCAAGCTGCGTGACCAGCTGCATGTGCCCATCGAGTTTGACCGTAATGCCGGTGGCTACACCCTGAGCCAGGGCCACAACGACTCCGAATTGCCGGGCCTGTGGTTCAACCAAGAGGAGTTGCTGGCCCTGGTCACCATCCAGCAGCTGCTGGAGCAGCTCGAACCTGGGCTGCTGGGCGCCAAGCTCAAGCCGCTCAAGGAGCGCCTGGGCCAGCTGATGACCAAGCACGGCCTCTCCAGCCTGGATGTGGCCCGCCGCATCCGCATCATGCACGCCGGCAAGCGGGTGGTGCCAGCTAAATCGTTTGAGGTGGTTGCTGCCGCCACCCTGGCCCGGCAACGCCTGAAAATCTGGCACTTTAGCCGGCAAAACGGCCAGACCACCGAGCGTGAGGTGTCGCCACAGCGCCTGGTGCATTACCGCGACAACTGGTACCTGGACGCCTGGTGCCACCTGCGCGATGACCTGCGCAGCTTCAGCATAGACGCCATCCCACGGCTGGAGATATTGGCCACTGACGCCAAAGAGGTTGCAGACAAAACCATCGAAGAAACGGTGGGTGTGGGTTACGGCATCTTCAACGGGGCAGCCAAGGCCTGGGCCACCCTCAAGTTCACGCCGGAGCGGGCGCGCTGGGTGGCCAAAGAGGTCAGGCACCCGCAGCAGGAGGCCCAGACTGAACCGGATGGCAGCCTGGTGCTGACCTTTCCGTATTCCGACGACCGGGAATCAGTGGGTGACATCCTGCGGTTTGGGGCGGATGTGGACGTGGTGGGGCCGGCGGGGTTGAGAGGTCGGGTCAAGCGTGCGTTGCATGTGGCGGTGGGAAGATATGTTTCGTGATTAACTATTTCAAGTTTAAATTTGCCGCGCGATAAGTAACTTTCGTGCCTAAGAAGGTTTAACTCAAGGTGGACGGCACATAATAGGTGGTGCCGATTTTGAAGGAATGAATATGACCGAGTGGGCAAAAGTTCATGAGCTGCTCTCAGGCGAAATCGCTGATTTTTTGTCAACCGTTTTACCTGAAATTGGCGGTGAAGAATGGTGGCACCACTATGTCTTGGAGCAACTTACACCCGCACAAGCACGATCAATGGCATCCCTTAGTGTCGGAGATCTACGTGGGCTAGATCTGGCTGCATTGATACGGGTCACCGAGCGCAGTTGGTCTGAGTTCGTCTACAAACGGTCAATGATGCGTGATGCAAGAGCTCTTTTGGGTGAACTAAAGGTGGCTCGAAATAGATATGCTCACGCTCCAGTCAATGGGGTTCCTTTAGAAGATCAAATTAGGGATGTTGACACTGCGCGGCGATTTATGCAGGCTATCGCAGCTAAAAATGCCGCGCTCAACGAGATCAACGACATACATCGCGGGTTGCTTCGAAAAATGGCTACCAAAGAAGATGAGGAGAGCCAAAAGCCGGTAAAGCCAAGTGCCCCCCCTACACCGCCAGGAATCTCACCCGCTGGAACAGGCTCAGCGACCTCACAACGGATGACTCTTTCCAAGCCAAAAGGCAAGAAGCTGTCTGGTCCCGTAGTCCAGGACCAAGGAACTCAGAAAGTAAATGAAGTTGGCCCTAAAGGTGGCGGGTGGGTCATTGACCCCTCAGCGAATGGAAAAGAAATTGAGCAAGCGGTATCTAAAAAGACCTACGTTGGCATCGACTTTGGTACATCAACAAGTGTTGTGAGCGTGGTTCTTAACGAACAATTTAGCCATATGGCGGCCAGGACGCTGAACATCGAACAACCGGAAGAATTTGGGGGAACGATTTCACATCACTTAGTCAACACTGTTCTTGCTTGGCATCGAAGTCAGTTGTTCTTTGGGCGGGAAGCCTACCGCATGCGACAAGAATTGTTTGAGGGAAGAAATGTTTTTTCGTCATTCAAAATGAAGTTGGGCATTAATGTCGGTCCAACCTACCCAGAGACCGCACTACCCCGTGGCGCTGGTGGTATTGCAATTGAAGATGCCAATGATGCAACCAGAGAGTTTTTCAGACTGCTTACGCAGGGGATTGAAAAAGCGGTAGCTAAGGCGAATTTACCCTCGGAACTTTGCTTCGCAGTTACGGTGCCAGCATCATTTGAAGCCAATCAACGTCGTGACCTGCTTGCCAATATGAAAGAAGCTGGGCTGCCTGTCTCAGCCAGTTGTTTGATTGATGAACCCAATGCGGCATTTTTGAGTTTTCTTCATGAAAGTGCAAGAGATCAAGCAGACCAGACGCTTATTGAGCGACTGAAAAAAGGTGCTGCCAATATTCTTGTTTATGATTTCGGAGCCGGGACCTGCGACGTTTCGATTCTCGAAGTAAGTATCGCTAATGGACGAGTAAGTTCTAGAAACCGGGCGATATCAAGATTCACTGCGCTTGGCGGAGATGATTTTGATAGAGCGATTGCGCGGTCTGTTTTACTACCGCAATTACTCTTGAGTGCGCCTGGTTTCGATCCTGAGCTTCGTGATATTGAAGAGCGCCTTATCCCCCGTTTGCAGCCAACCGCTGAGAGGTTAAAGCTAGCGGCGATAAAATGGCTGGTTGAGCGAGGACTCAATACTTTGGCGCAAGTTCGCAGCCAAGAGGTGGCGCCTTTTGAGGATCTGCCAGTGCCGACTTTCAAGATCCGTGGCCAAGAGTTGACTCTTCAGCGACCGTCCCTAAGTCTTGCTCAACTGGCTGACTCAATGAAGCAGTTTGTCGAGCGATATGACCCCGACGTTTCGACAGCTCATGTATTTGCGCCAGTAGCGGACGCTATCGATAAGTCTGGCCTTGAAGCTGATGATCTTGACGCTGTGCTTTTCATTGGTGGAAGTGCCTCCAACCCAGTTGTACGAACTGCCGTTATGAGTCATTTGCCGAAAACGGTTAAAGCAATCATCCCCAGTGATCTACGAACTCATGTCTCCCTCGGAGCAGCACTTCATAGTTTGGGATTTCATGCTTTTGGCTTTGACCTAATAAAGCCCATCACATCAGAGTCAATTTTTGTGATCGCCCGGGGAGGGAAATTGGAAACTATCATCCCCGCAGCTTCAGCGGTGCCTTCTGAAAGCGAGTTTTGCACACGACTGCGTGTTGATAAAGCGAATCAAAAAATCATTGAGTTGCCAATTTGTGTGAGCAGTGAAGGCAAGCTTTTAGGTCTGCTCAGGATACATTCAAGTGATGCGGACGGTTTTTCAGTCGGTGAAGAAGTGGTTGTTACCGCAAGAATTACCCATGAAAAACTATTAGAGATTGAGGCGGAGGTTGCTGGTGTTAGGGTTGAAGCGTCACTGCTAAACCCCCTGGCAAATCAAGATTTAAGCCCCGCCGAAACGAGAATGCTTGAGGCAAAACAGCAATTTAATGCGGCGCTACTTAAGTCCGGTGGAAGATTGCCAAAGCAAGTCGTTATTGCTTATGCCGAAGCTGCACTGTCTGCAGAGGCCTTTGAGGTGGCCGCAGATATGTTTGTTGCTGCAGAGCGTCTAGATGCCACCGAAGATCACGCGACCAATATTTGTTACGCTTATTCGAAAGCTGGACGGAAAGAGCGCTCACGCGAGTGGGCTCGCCGAGCGCATGAAAGAAAGCCTACCGCTGTTACGGCATACAACCTCGCATGTGATGAATCCGGCGATACACACGAAAGCTTGCTTCGTGAGGCATTGGAACTCGATGCAAGTTTTCCTGCTGCACTCTTGGCACTGGGGAGAATCCTAATAAAGCGAGGTAACCCAGAAGGGAAAGTAATGATCAAAAAGTGCGTGAGTTTATGGTCTCAGCAGCTGGACGCACACATCATCACCAAAGATGGTTGCCGCAACCTTATGGCAGCTGCGGAATTGATTGGAAATCATGACGTGATAGATCGGACTAAGGCAAGAGTTGAAAGCTTTAGCCACACGCCTGTTTATGATGAAGATAATTTGGTGAGTTCCATTGGCCAACCACTGTTACTAGCGAGGAATTGATATGAGCTGGTACGTGCCTTTCAACCAATTGAGCATCAAGCAGCGCAGCGTTCTTGATGGGATCAGCAAACAACTTTCAAAGCCGCATTGGATACAAGGTTTTGCTGGTACAGGGAAGACAGTAGTAATAACTCATTTAATTGAACGGGTTGCAGCGGATCAACCCAAAGCTACTCTTTGCTTTATTACCTTTACCCACGCTCTTAAAGACTTGGTGTCGACTGGTTTCCATGGCCCTGTTGCCAAGCGGATTGTTATTAAAACACACACGCAATTTTTGTCTGACAGGCAGACATACGATTACGTTTTTCTTGACGAGGTCCAAGATATAAAGCCTGGTGACTTAACAAGAATAAAAGCTCTCTCTGAGCATATGTACGTTGCTGGAGACTCCGATCAAAGAATATACGAGGAGGGTGCAAAAGAAGAGGATATCGTTCGGACGGTTCAGCCCGTTGCATGGAAGCTATTGGAAATATTTCGGCTTACCAAGTTACTTCGAGATGTCGCTTTATCCATCCTACCTAAGGCCCGAATCGTAGAAGGAAGCGATGCTGTCAAGACAGCCAACGTGACAATTCGACTGATCCCATTTGAAAAAGAGAGCAATGAGGTTGAGTGGGTTTGGGATGAGGCTCTTCGCCGTTCCCGGCCTGGCGATCCAAGTGTAATTCTATTCCCCACGCATGATGCGATCGCAGATTTTTCTTGGAAACTTGCAGATCATTTGAAGACCAACGCGCCGCCGAGAGTTAAATTTTCCAAAGGGAAACGTGATTACACACCATTTAATGAGCACTGGTCCGAAAATGATACGCCGCTTGTATATTTAGGAAATAGTTTTGGTTCACTTGCTGAGAGTGACACGAGGCCACTTGTTTATCTGATGACATTTCACAGTTCGAAAGGGTTGGATTTTAGAAATGTATTTATCCCAAGTCTGAACTCAGACACAGTGATTGTTGGGAAGCGAGCGCTTGAAAATGATCCTGATTTGGATCGGCGTGTTCTTTTTGTTGCGGTAACCAGAAGTAGAGAAAATCTGTTCCTGTCCTTTAACAGCAAAAAGCCCCATCTTCATGTGGGTAATTTGCCGAAGTCAGTGGTTACGGAAGTCAAAGTGACGAAAAAGTCTAATTCAGATAAAGAGGATTTCTTTTAAATATGGACCACTCAGCATGGATGTTTGTTGCCACATATCCCGAGTGGCTGAATTGGATTGCAGTCGGTCGAATTCGCTGCAATGGTCGTCTATCTCGTGTGAGGGATAGTGAGGATATAGACGGCTTTGCATTGTTGATGGACCGAGCGCCAGATATAAGCATTGATGATGACCAAGCTTTTGTTCTGGCAAAGCTAAAGTCAAACTTTCGCAGTTTTCAGCAGGATGTAGCTTCTTCAAATTCGCAAGAACTAACATGGTTGTTGATTGAAGCCGTAGATGAGTTCATACCTGTTTCAGATCGGGGGGCACGCCTGATAGAAGCGGATGCGCAACGTGCCAAAGCAAAGATTGGTTCGGCAATATTTCAGAATGCTTGGCATTCTTGGACGGCTATACAGAAAGACGTACGGGCTGACGGTCGTGGGCGAACACTTGTTAAAGTCATGGGCCTTGGCGAACCAAATTTGTCTTTAATACACAATCAAATTTCTGATTATTTGAGTGGCAAGATATCTTTGCCGAATGCAGTGAAGGCATCAGAACTTAGGGCCACAAATGCATTTGCCTGGGCAGCCAGTTTTGCCGTATTTGGCGTCTTGGTCGGCGAGGAAGAGAAGAGAGCACGGACGCAAGAACTTGGTTTGGGAGAGGTCATCCGAAATTTACGTCAAGATTTTTCAGTAAAGCATCCGATTTTAAAGGCTAGGCTGCTGCGGGACATTGGGCAAAAGCTTTCTGAAGTCATCAAATCTCGCTTGGGTATTGATGTTTCCATTCTTCAACTGGTCGTTGTTTTCCATTACGCTGATGTAATTGCTTCGGGCAAGGATGTCGTTCTTCATTCTTTGGTTAAGGACGTTGGCGAGGTGGTTATGGAGTGTGGGCCGATCGCTGGTGCTAACACGGCTTACATGATTGGCCGAGCTATGGATGACATTGCAGTCACCACCTTGGCCTACGCCAGTGCCCCGCTCACATTTTCGTCATTGGTACCCGGAAAACTACCATGCTCAATTGATGTTGGAAATTATGTTGTTGAGCGTCAGCAAGAACTAGCCCAGCAGCATACAAATGCGCTCAAGGCTCAGGCTGATGCCGCTGCCACAGCCGCAGCCATAGCGGCCGCTACCTCTGCAGCTGCAGCTTCAGCTACTGCAATGGATGAATCACTTGAACAGGAATCTATTGATAATATTTTGTCTGATGTCAACTTTCCGGCGCAGCCTTTTGTTGAAAACCTGACCGATACACAAGCGGGCGAGTTGATTTCCAACTCTGAGTCTGATGGTCAACAAAAAAATATCAATGCTACTGAACCTGCCATAATCATTGAATCCAAAGGTGTCGTTGAAGTCAGTGCTAATCTAGATGTTGATATAGAGCATTTGGTACATTTGGCTACTATTGGCGATCAAATGCCTTCGCATGATGCAGTCAATGGCGCTTTGTTCTCGGACACCCCTGCGCAAGAATGGCAATCAAAGACGCAACGCTCATTGAAGACGTCCGGTAGTAAAAAGAAGAAAGATAATCTGTAAATTAATGAAACTTGCTTTTTCAGAAATTTTGCTCTTGGTGCGTTGCGTCCTACTTGGATTGAATCAAGGAGCGAGCAGCTAAAGGAAGCTCTTTATGCCATTTAAATTCGTTCGTTCCAGCAAAGCTCAATCTTTAATTGGTGAGACCAAAGAGCGTGTGTGCGAAGAGATTTCGATGATGAACGATTACGAGTTGAGAGAGCACCTCGATTACGTTAAAAATCAGCATGAGTCATACAAATCTATTGGTCACGATGAAAGCAAGATTTTGTACCATGAGCTAAAAATAATTCGTGCTGAGAACACCAAAAGAGTTAATGCAAACAATGCGAAGCTTGCTAGGCAATTCCTAAAGTTGCAAACCTCAAAAAAAATAAAGTGTCCCCACTGCGGGAAAAGAGTGCATCTAGACATGCTTTAATTTTGACGAAATAGTCAGTCAGTCAGTCTGAAGGGCCTGCTCACTGGCTCTTGAATGTGCTAGCTGTTATCAGCACTCTTAACTGAAATTGACTCGACCCAGCAGGGATAAACGGCGGTGAGCGAAGCGCGGCGCAAATGCCAACTAAATCAAGAACTGGGAAGGAACTATGCGTATGGAAAAATATTCGAACTTAAACGCACCGACTTTCTCACCGCCATTCAATCGATCAAGACAACCGTTCGGATCAAAAGTGCACCAGCCCGTGAACTTCAGATCGGACCGGTCAACGGCGCGAACAGGCACCGGATTATCTTTTGCTAAAACGCCCCTTGATCCCGTCAACCGTTCGTAATTCATCGAAGTACCGTTTTTCCCCGGTGAGTCTGTCGTCAAAGGTTCTTTGACTATGCCGGAAGCATGGCTCACACCAGCCTTGAGCCACTCGCTGAGAGTTGGCAGTCTCACCAAAATTTGTCGTATTCCCGCAATTCCGACAGCGTATTGCTTTGTTCTGATGAGTGTCGAAGTTGAGGCTATCAAGAACAGCGCTGACGGCTTCTTCGCCAACGACTTTGCGCGGTGTCACGTAATCGAGTGAGAGAGTCTTCTCGCCGATCCTGGAGAAGAATATTGTTATGGAGCCGCCGGCACTGTCTGCCAAGACTTGACCAACACCCCATTCGTACTTGGTCGGATGTTTTACACGTTCACCCTTTTTGTATGCCATCTCGTCCTCCAAAAGTTCAGCGTTGTCTCCGGCCTATCAAAATTAGGCCGAAGTCTTACTCCCTCTCAAACCCCTGATCCGTAAACTTCAACGTTCTGCTGTTCTCAGTCACCGTGCGTACCGCTTGATCGGGCACACCAGTCTGGGCTTCGGAAACTAGCCTAAAGAGCGCACCGTCGCCATCAAAGCTCCAGGGCCTGTCTTGCTCGACCAGTTCTAGGCGCGGCTCATCATGGCGGTACAGCAACTCATTGGCTACCTTACCAGTGGGCGTTTTGTAGGTGAGCTCCAACGCCTCTGAGCAGAACTACTGAATGCTGACGACCGTCACCAGCACGTCTGGGAAGATGCCACGGATGGCTGCATTGGTCTGGAGTTGTTCAAGTCGCATCTTATTATTGCCACGTCCCTTATTTTGCAGCTGTTCCCACCGATCCTGATTTTGCCTGTTCCAAAAGGATTACGGTCAATTTCACGTGCCATTTTGCGTCGAAGTGTGCCGCATTGGCATATCCAACGTGGACTCCTAGACATTTTTCTTGAAGCTTGAGGGAACATTTTCCATCCTTCTAATTCAGTCATGTTGATGCTCCTGTTTTGCTATTCAATATATAGATCAAAGAATCTCTGGCTCTGTAAGACCTTACGTCAGGAATACCGGTGAGGCTAAGTTGCCGGCAAAGATTAATCGGGTAGTGTCGTGTGACGGCCTAACAATGGCTGGGAGTAACCGGGATTAACGTAGGGCATGGATACGCATAGGTGGTGTCATGATCGTCGGCGATTCATCATCTGAGGTCGCCACAGCAGTGGTTTGAGCGGTGGTTGGTGTAATTGCTCCTGAGATTGACGCCACCTAGGCTCACAAGGTGAGCCTAGGTGGCTGTGGTTTTCCTCAGCTTTTGATGGTCACTTAGGCAATCACAGGGGCCGGAAACTCCAACACCCCCAGCGGCCAATCTTTGGCCTTTACGCCTTTAAGACCCAGACGGATAGCAACGTGCAAGTCCGACGCCGCCTCGACCTTGGTCTGCGGGTAGATGGCGTTCTTCAGACTCCGCCCTGCCTGGCGTAACCCGCCGCGGGCATCCAGGTTGAACTCGCGCAAGACATCAAAGAATGCCCCGATCACCACTTCTTGCGCCAGATCCTGGCCGACACCGAACTCCAGCCACTCACAAATTGCCAACCCCAGGCCCAACTCCCGCAGTTGCCCGTAGGTGGTGGGCCACAGCGAGGGGTGGTTGATGGCCAGCCATTGGGTGATACCTGCAGGCGTGATACCGACATAGGCAAATGGGTCTGACTTGCCGAATAGCTTGGTATCAGTCTGCGCCGGCCTCCACAGCAGCGAGTCGTTTTTGTTGATCGACTGCTGCACGATGTCACGTCCAGCTGGCCCCAGGTCATCTGCGGATTTGCGCAGGAAAGCAGGGACTTCAAAGTCATCAACACCCCCTGTTTGCAGACTCGGCTTTGAGGCAGCGGCCGCCGGGCGCCTGCTGCGCCATACCGATGGCCGGCTCAGGGAGTCTTCCTGAACCATTGCGTTGACACTCAAATGCATTTTAGAGAAGCTCATCGCCGATGATTGCGTTGGCAAAGAGTCATCGAACGAGCGCATGGCCCTGCCTGGGCTTCCCAACGACCTAGTCACTGACCCTGTGCCACCCCACCCAGCTGCCAGCATCTGCGGCACGGTGTGCACTGTGGGCATCTCCTGCGCCTGCTCGGCAGCTACCCGCTCATGCACCAGGATGAAGTTGGTTTGCCGCGTCACCAGTCGGTACTGCACTGCCAGGTCTTGGCCGGTGGTCAAACTCGACGGGATGGCCAGTGCCTCGCTCTCGCGTTCGAGTTGGCTGTATTGGGTAAAGGCGGTCATGCGCGCCACGGTATTGGTGGTGGACTCGGTCAGGTTCAGTGCCGCCTCGCCCATCAGCACTTCGGGGCCGCCTTGCTGCAACTGGCCCCACAGCTTGACGCTGCCTAAACCCTGGCTTTCTTCCAATGCTTTCGCGGACAGCGTGACGAAGGCGCACATACTCAAAGCATCGTTTTCAAAGGCGTAGTCCTGCACGGGTTGCGCCCAACGAACCGTGAGACCTGCTGGCCACTCCACCCGCACGTTTTTGGCTTGAGGTGCTCTGAGCCGGCTGAACATCCGCAGCACGGCAGGCTCCACCGCTTCGCCCGGTGCCACAAAGTCACACATGCCGCCGGTGGCTGCAGCCAGGCGTCTCAGGTGAACCTCGGCGGCACTTGCGCCAATGCCCACCACAAACACCCTGTGCCGTGAACCACTGGCGATTCGGATCACCTCATCGATGCCGTGAATCTCACCGTCGGTGACCAGCAGGATGTCGCTGGCCGCGCCCTCAGCCAGGGCGATGGTGGAGACCAGTGCCTGCGCCATCTCGGTCCCCCCAAGGTCGGCTTGCACCGCGTCAATCCAGCGCAGGGCCGATGCCCTGGCCTGTGCTGTGCCCTGCCAAAGCCCGCGGCTGCGATGCTCTGCGGTACTACCAAAGCGAGAAAGCGAGAATCGATCCTCAGGGCGCAGACCATTAACGATGTCCGTCAAGGCTCGCCGGGCAGCCTCGATGCTGTCGCCATTCATGGAGCCGCTGCAGTCCACCAGGATTTTGGTGGTGATGCCAATCGGTGTTGTATCTGCAGCGTTGGCGTTTTTCGCCAAGGCAAAGCTGGGGTTGAAGTTGGCCATGACGGCGTACTGGCCTTCAACGTACAGGTCTGGGGCCGCCAGGGCATCGGACGGGTGTTTCAGGTCACTGATCACCAGCACAAAGTCCCGGTCCAGGTGCCCCCGCTGGGCCAGACGCACCATGAGACCCTCACTGACGGGGTAGTAACCGGTGCTGTGGCTGGGAGAGGACACATTGGCTTGGCCGAGTTCCCCGAATAGCATGACATCAATGCCAAAGCTGTACTGTGCGGTCATGTCGGTCACCGGCACCTGGTGTGGCTGGAGTCTGCCTTCGGTTAAGGGGTTGCCATAGCGTGGCGCGATGGTAGTGGGCAGCATCAGCCGGATCTGGCCGTGCTCGGTGGCTAGGAGCTGGCCGTAGCGCACCATGATCTTGCATTCCTCCCGCGCCATCAGGTTGCCCAGCTCAAGGGTAAAGCTGCCGTCGTGGTTGCGCTCGAGCAGGATGCCGGTGTTACCGGTCGAGATGGTCGCCTCGTATCTGGCTCTGGCGGTACTTTTGGCGGTGACTTCGCCTTTAAGCTGCTCGCCGTTGAGCTCAACCTCGACTTCCAGCAACACCGCGCCGAACGGCAGAGGGAAGGTGTAGGTGATCTCGGTGTTGGTGTCGCTGGTGTTGCGGTAGCTTTGCTGCAGACTCATCACCAGCAAACGGCCCTTGACGGCGCCACTGGCCTTTACCCCCTGCAGCATCAGATCAGTCCCAATGCGGCTGATCATGTTGGCTTGACTTTGTTGACCCATGGTGTTTTTCTCCCTGTGGTTGTATGACGTGGCCGGTGACAACTAAAAACTGAATTCGCTCAAGGCTTCGGCTGACCCTCTTCAGAATCAGCCCCGGTCCCCGCCTTGACGGTGGCGTACAGCGCCATCACCCCTTTGACAAACTCGCGCACCTGCTCTGGGCTCATGCCCGCCCGACCTGGGGC
>CAJAXU010000118.1 GCA_903948045.1 uncultured beta proteobacterium
CGACCTCGGCTTGCTTGACCGTAACAAGGTGGGCACGCTGGATGACGTGATCGAAAAACGCGCCTACTTTCAGTTTTACATGCACCGCACCGGCCACTGGCTGGGCATGGATGTGCACGACTGCGGCGCCTACACCGAGCCTTCGGAAATCGGCCAGACCAGCGTGCGCCAGGACGCACTCACCGGCGACACCATCGTCAACCGGCCGGCGCGCATCCTGCAGCCCGGCATGGTGCTGACCATCGAGCCCGGCATCTATGTGCGCCCGGCCGCCGGCGTGCCCGACGCCTTCCACAACATCGGTATCCGGATCGAAGACGACGCCATCGTCACCACCAGCGGCTGCGAGCTGATCAGCCGCGGCGTGCCGGTGGCTGCCGATGAGATTGAGGCGCTGATGCGGGGTTGACCGCCATGAGCACCCTGGCCCGCATCGACGCCCATGTCGTCAACGTTTCGCCCAAGACCAATTGGGTCTTCATCGCCGTTACCGACAGCGATGGTGCTGTCGGCTGGGGCGAGGCCTCGCTGATCGGCTGGGAGCCGCTGCTGGTGGCGGCCACGGCCCATCTGGCGCCGGACTGGCTCGGCCTGTCGCTGGACGATGCGGTCGGCCAATTGCGGGTATCGCCTCAGTCGCCCGGCGGTCTGGTCGCCAACACCGTGACCAGCGCCGTGCTGCAGGCAGTGGCCAGCCTGCTGGTACAGGCCCGGCAGGTGGCGCCGGCGGCGGTGCTGGGGCCGCTACAGCGCACGCAGGTGACCTTGTACGCCAATATCAACCGCGCCACCCGGCTGCGCACGCCCGAGGGTTTTGTGGCCACCGCCCGGCGCGCGCAGGCCCAGGGCTTTAGCACCTTCAAGGCCGCGCCCTTTGACGGTTTGACGCCGGCGCTGTGCGGCACACCCGAAGGCCAGACCCTAATCCGCCACGGTGTGGACTGCATGCTGGGTCTGCGCGAGGCGCTGGGCCCAAGCGCCCGGCTGATGGTGGACTGCCATTGGCGCTTTGACGAGGCCCATGCGCTGCAGGCCTTGCAGGCGCTGGCGCCAGCGCGGCTGCACTGGTTCGAATGTCCGATTGCCGAAACCCACGCCCACTGGGCGGCCACGCGCCGCTTGCGTGCCGCAGCCAACGCGCAGGGCGTGCTGCTGGCGGCCGCCGAAACCCAGGTCGGGCTGGCGGCGTTTCAGACCCTGTTTGACGAAGGCCTGTATGACGTGGTCATGCCCGACGTGAAGTACTGCGGTGGCCCCTGGGAGATGCTGCGTATTGCCGAGCGCGCGGCCGCGCAGGGCGTGCAGTTCTCACCGCACAACCCGTCCGGGCCGGTCTGCAGCTGGCACAGCCTGCTGGTGGCGGCAGTGGCGCCCGTCTGCGACATGCTGGAGATCCAGTTTGATGAAAGCCCGCTGTACGACGCACTGCAGGCCGGGCTGGGCATGCCGATGGAAGGCGGGCAGCTGCATGTGCCGGTGCAAGCCGGTAGCGTGCTGGGCGTGCAGACTGCCATGTTGGCAGCCCACCCCTACCAAGCCGTGCCGCCGGGCATCGAGACCCTGCTCAACCGCTGAGCCGGCGCTCAGTCAACACTCAGTCGGCGCGGATGTTTTTCTCGGCAGCGAGTTTTTTCCAGCGCGCCACATCGCCATTGACGCGGCTTGCAAACGCCTCGGGTGTGGCCGGTGCCGGGTCGCAGGCCAGGGTCGCCAGCCGCGCCTTGATGTCGGGTTGCTCCAGTGC
>CAJAXU010000119.1 GCA_903948045.1 uncultured beta proteobacterium
CGCCAACGCGGCTGGTTTGCCCGCGTGCAGTTGTTACCGCAAGACGTCACCAGCGGCACCATCACCATCGCCGTTCTTGAAAGCAAGCTCGGTGAGATCCGCATTGACGACGGTGGCAAGCCCCTGCGCATGCAGCGCGACCTGGTCACCGGCACCATGACCGAGCGCCAAAAGCCCGGCGACCCGCTCAACCTCGACGCGCTGGAGCGCAGCAGCAACATTCTGAACGACACCCCCGGTGTGGTCGTGGCCACCATCCTGGCCTCTGGCAAAACCGCCGGCGACACCGATGCTGTGGTCAAAGTGCAAGACAAGCCGCTGGTTTCTACCTCCGTACAACTGGACAACACCGGCAGCCGCTCTACCGGCGACAAAAAGATCAGCGCAGGCCTCACGCTGGACAACCCCAGCGGCACAGGCGACCAGATCAGCCTCAACGCCAATGGCGGCGAAGGCAACCTCTACGCCAAACTGGCCTACTCCCTTCCCGTGGGGCGCGATGGCTTGCGCGCAGGCCTAAGCGCATCGGCCCTGACCTACAAACTGGTGGGGCCTGACTTTGAAGCCCTGGCCTCCAAGGGCGACGGCCAAACCATCGGTGCCAACACCAGCTACCCGCTACTGCGCAGCAGCAACCGCAACATTGGCGTGGCCGCAGCGCTGGACCGCAAGACCTACTACAACGAAGCCAATGGTCTGGCCACCTCACGCAAGACCATCTATGCGGGCTTGTTGTCGGTCACCGGCGACATGCTCGACGGCCTGGGTGCCGGTGGCATGACCCTGTGGGGTGCCAACATCACGCTGGGCAACACCGACCTCTCAGGCAACGCCACCAACCAGACCGCCGACCAGAACGGCCCCAACACTGCAGGCAGCTACAGCAAGCTGGGCTACAACCTGGCGCGCCTGCAGCGCCTCTCAGAAAACGCCACCTTGTGGTTTGCCTTTAACGGCCAGACGGCCTTCAAGAACCTGGACTCTTCCGAGAAGATGTCGCTGGGCGGCCCCTCTGGCGTGCGCGCCTACCCGGTCATGGAAGGCACGGGCGACTCAGGCTGGCTGGCTACACTCGAAGGCCGGTACAACCTCACCTCGGACGTGCAACTGGTCGCCTGCTACGACCACGGCTCCATCCAGCGCGACTTTGATGCCAACTACACCGGCGCACTGTTGCCTGCAACTGCAGACCTCAAAGGCGCAGGCGTGGCGGTGGGCTGGAGCCGTCCGGGCCAATTCACCCTGCGCGCCACGCTGGCCCGGCGTATTGGCGACAACCCTTTAAGCACCCCCGCTACGGGCTTGGACCAGGACGGCAGCCTCACCCAAACCCGGTTCTGGCTCAGCCTGACCGTGCCCCTTGACTTTGGTGGCTCCGTTACAGCAGCCAAAGCAACTACAGCGACCAAAGCGGCGGCACCTGCTACGCCACCCACAGCACCTGCAAACTATGCAGCCGCTGCACCTGCAGCACCAGTAACTGCAGCCGCCCCGGTTGTTGCCGCCGCAACCGCACCCGCAACAGCACCCGCAAAAGTTGCTATCGCGCCTGCAGCACCTGCCACTCCTGTTGCTCCTGCTGCACCCGCCACCCCCCCCCGTTCTCACCACCCTGGAGAGCTGGCGTCAGGCCTGGGCAGACCGCAATGTGGATGCCTACCTGGCCCACTACGCGGCCGACTTCCGCCCCGAGCCACCGCTCAAATCCCGCAAAGCCTGGCTGGCGCAAAGCAAGAGCAGGCTCAAGGCTGCACGCAGGGTCCGCATCGAAATGCTTGACCCACAAATCAGCCTGCAGGGAGGCCAAGCCGCAGAAGCGACGCAGGCCACAGCCGTGTTTACCCAGCGCTACCGCTCCAAGCAACACACCGACGTGGTGCGCAAAACGCTGACCCTCCAACGCACGGGCGATGCATGGCGCATCGTCTCCGAGACACAAACCAAGCTGCCATAAATCCATGCCCCGATTTCAAAGGTTCCCCATGCTCCACAAAGCCCTACACAAGCTCACCCTCATCTCCCTCGTTGTCTGTGCAGCGGTGCTCTCCACCCCTGCCAGCGCCGCCGACCCTGCCCCCAAGGCCTCACTCATGAACGCACCACGCCCCCTGTTTTTTAACGACATCGCCGCCCTCGACAAAGTGGCCCACCGCAGCCTGAGCCTGCCCGCACAGCGCCACAACTTTGCCTTTGCTGCCCAGGCCAACCTGCTGCCGCTCACCTTTGCCGAAGTGAGCCAGGCCCTTCACAGCTACCCGGTCGTATTGGTGGCCGAAGGCACCACGGTGGCGCTGGTGGGCATGACCGACCTCAAGCCCGGCGGCAACCGCTTTGTGGATGCCAATGGCCAGTGGCGCGTGGGTGCCTACATACCCGCCTATGTGCGCGGCTACCCGTTCATCAGCGTGCAGGTCAGTGAGCAAGCCGAGCCGGTGCTTGCCCTGGACCCGCAAGCCGCCGACTTCAAAGCGCCCGGTGGCCAGCCGCTGCTGCTGGCAGACGGCGCGCCCAGCGAACAGCTCAAAGGCATCATGGCCTTTCAGGGCGAATACCGCCAATTGGCCCAGCGCACCCACACCATGGTGCAAGCCCTTAAAGATGCGGGCGTGCTCGAAGAAGGCAGCCTGCAACTGCAAGCCACCGCGGGCGGTGAGCCCCAAAAGATTGGTGGCTTTATGGTGGTGTCTGAGGCCAAGCTCAAAGCCCTGAGCGCCGATGCACTCAAAAAGCTGATGGACGCCGATGCACTGGGCCTGGCCTATGCGCAG
>CAJAXU010000120.1 GCA_903948045.1 uncultured beta proteobacterium
ACGGTCTGGCCATCCTGCATGCGCACCACAAATTCAGGGCCATTGCCAAACTGGCCGCGCGGCCCGGGCATGCGCCGTGCGAGTTCGGGCTCGTCCTCGCGCTCGGCTTCCAGCGGCCCGCCCTCGGCCTGGGGGGCACGACGCATCATGCGCGGACGGCCGTGGCCAATGATCTCGCCAGCCTGATTGCGCAGCACGACCTCGCGCAGCGGCGGTTCGGCCGCCAGCCGCCAGGCCCAACCGACCAGCAGGGTGAGCACCGCCACGGCCAGCACCACCGCCAGCCAGATCCGCACGTACAGCTTCTTAAAAAACACGCTCAGTCCTGTTGCCGGGCAAACACATAGCCGACGCCGCGCACGGTGAGGATGCGTTTGGGGTTCTTGACGTCAAGTTCGATGGCGGCACGGATGCGCCCCATGTGCACGTCGATGGAACGGTCAAAGGCGTCAAGCTCACGGCCACGCACCGCCTCCATGATCTGGTCGCGGCTGAGCACGCGGCCGGCCCGCTCAGCCAGGGCCAGCAGCAGGTCAAACTGGTAAGAGGTCAGCTCGCAGGCCTGGCCGCTGACGGCGACCGTGCGGGCGTCCTGGTCAATTTCCAGGCTGCCAAAGCGCAGCACCGGGTGCTCAGCGGGCGGGCCGTCGACATGCCGGCGCAGCACGGCACGGATGCGCGCCAGCAGCTCACGTGGCTCAAATGGCTTGGGCAGGTAGTCATCCGCGCCAATCTCCAGGCCGATGATGCGGTCCATCGGGTCGCCCTTGGCGGTCAGCATCAGCACCGGGGTGCGCGCCAGGGCGCCGGGCAGCGCCCGGATGCGGCGGCACACCTCCAGCCCATCCATGTCAGGCAGCATCAGGTCCAGGATCACCAGATCAGGCGCACCGGCTAGAACTGCCGCCAAGCCATGCTGGCCGTCGGCGGCCTGGCTGACGGCAAAGCCCGATTGCGCCAGGTAATCGGCCACCATCCGGGCCAGACGCGCGTCGTCCTCGATCATCAACAGTTGGTGGCTCATGACGACAGTCTAGGCCCGCCAGCGGTCAGCGGCTTGAAGCGGCCGTAAAGTTAAGTAAACCCGCCAAACTAACGGCCGGCCGTTAGCGCAGCCGGATGCGCGAGGCCAGCCACACCAGCAGCAACACCGGCACCCCCAGCAGCGCTGTGGCGATGAAGAAATTCGGGTAGCCAAAGGCGTCCACATAGCGGCCGGAGTAGCCAGCCAGAAACTTGGGAAGCAGCAGCATCATAGAGCTGAACAGCGCATATTGGGTGGCCGAGTAGCTGATGTTGGTCAGGCTCGACAGATAGGCAATGAAGGCCGCCGAGGCGATGCCGCTGGCCAGGTTGTCGGCCGAGATCACCCAAATCAGGCCGGTGAGGTCGTGCCCGCGCGTGCTCAGCAGCGCAAACAGCAGGTTGCTGGCGGCGCTCAGCACCGCGCCTAGCATCAGCACCCGCATCACCCCCAGCCGCATCGACAACGCGCCCCCAAGAAAGGCGCCGACCAGCGTCATGATCACGCCATAGATTTTGGTCACGGCCGCCACCTCGTCTTTGGTGTAGCCCATATCGACGTAGAACGGATTGGCCATGATGCCCATCACCACGTCGCTGATGCGGTACATGGCGATCAGCGCCAGAATCAGTGCCGCCTGCCACTGGTAGCGACGCAAAAAATCGGCAAAGGGCTCGACCAGGGCACTGCGCAACCCGTCGCGCAGGTTGCGCGCCACGGGCACCGGCGCATGGGCGGGCTCGGGCGACAGCAGCACGGTGAGCGCGCCCACCGCCATGCTGGCCGCCATCACCAGGTAGGCGGTTTGCCAGGCGGCAAACTGGTAATTGGCAGCCTGCGCCACCTCGGCCCGCGCCGCAATCCACAACACGCCGGCGCCGGCCCAGATCATGGCCAGCCGGTAACCCGTCTGGTAAGCCGCCGCCAGCGCCGCCTGGCGGTCGGTATCGGCGGATTCGATGCGGTAGGCGTCCAGGGCAATGTCTTGCGTGGCCGAGCCAAAGGCCACCGCCAGCGCGCCCCACACCACCGGCTGCAGCGCCAGTTGCGGGTCGTTGAAGGACATAGCCACCAGGCCGGCCATGATGGCCAGCTGCGAGCACAACAGCCAGCTGCGCCGCCGCCCCAGCAGCCGGGTCAGCAGCGGAATCGGCAAGCGGTCCACCAGCGGCGCCCAGGCCCACTTGAAGGCATAGGCCAGCCCGACCCAACTCAGGTAGCCGATGGTGGTGCGGTCAATGCCGGCCTCGCGCAGCCAGAAGCTCAGGGTGCCCAGCACCAGCAGCAGTGGCAAGCCCGCAGAAAACCCCAGCACCAGCATGCGCAGCGTGGGCGGCTCCAGGTAGACCTTGAGCGTGGCGAGCCAAGAGGGCTTGATTTGGGTGGCGGTAGCGGCATCTGGTGACATTGGAGAATAATACGCGCTGACCTATGAAATTTCTGCTTTTCCCTAAACCCACTTTGGCAAATCCTGCCCGCTACGCTGGGCGCTGGCGGATGGCGTCTGTGCCCGCCTTGGCGCTGGCCCTGTGCACCGGGCTACCAGCGTTTGCCCAGGCGCGCGAAGGCGTGGATGTGGGCAAAAACTCGGCCTTCAGCAACCTGGTACCGGCTGACAGCGTGGAGCGCTCGTCGGCGGAGCAGTACCAGCAAATGCTGCAGCAAGCCAATGAAAAAAAGGCCTTGGCGGGTAAAGACCACCCGCAGTTGATGCGCCTGCGCGCCATTGCTGCCAAGATCATTCCCCATGCGCTGCAATGGAACCCGCGCGCCGCCAACTGGCAGTGGGAGGTGAACCTAATCGGCAGCAAACAGATCAAT
>CAJAXU010000121.1 GCA_903948045.1 uncultured beta proteobacterium
GAAAAGGCTGGTAAGGAAGCCGAAAAGCTTGAGCGCGATGCACTGCAGCGTGCCCAGGTGGAGGACATGAGCGAGAAGGACATCGCGCGGGAAATCAAGCGGCTGGAGAAGCTCATGATGGAGCACGCCCGCAACCTGGAGTTCGAAAAGGCCGCGCGGGTGCGGGACCAACTGGCGCTGCTCAAGCAGCAGGCCTTCGGTGCCCCGGGCAGTGACAATGTGGTGTTGCTTGCCAGTGCGGCGTCTACCCGGAGAATGTGACCGGTCAGTCTAGGTACCCGAGCAAATCACTTGGTTTATGGCTATACTTGAGCTGTTTAGTCAACCAAGTCAGTCCCAAGGAGTTTGTAATGCGCCTCACCACCAAAGGCCGTTTTGCGGTCACTGCGATGATTGACCTGGGTCTGCGCCAGAACAGCGGCCCGGTCACACTGGCGGCCATCAGCCAACGCCAGCAAATCTCACTGTCTTACCTGGAACAATTGTTTGGCAAGCTGCGCCGGCATGAGTTGGTGGAGTCGACTCGCGGCCCCGGGGGCGGCTACACCCTGGCGCGTAGCCCGACCGAGATCACAGTGGCCGACATCATTCTGTCGGTGGACGAGCCGATCGATGCCACCCAGTGCGGGGGCAAGGAGAACTGCCTGGGCGAGGGCGCGCGCTGTATGACGCATGACCTGTGGGCCTCGCTCAATGTGCGCATGGTGGAGTTTCTGGACTCCGTCAGCCTACAAAAACTGGTCGAAGACCAGTTGGCCAAGGGCCTGCAGGTAGAAGACAAGCCCACGCTCAAGCGCGCCATTTCCAGCATGCCCACAGTCAAACCGGTCCGCATCAATGCACCTAATTCGGTGTTTGCGCTGGGCAATGTTTTCAACAAGACCTGATTTTTCTCACGGCACTTTCACCATGGACACGACCCCGCATTTTCCAATTTACATGGACTACAGCGCCACCAACCCCTGTGATGAGCGGGTGGTGGACGCCATGATCCCCTGGTTACGCCACCATTTCGGCAACCCCGCGTCGCGCAGCCACGCCTGGGGCTGGGAAGCTGAGGCCGCCGTGGAGCAGGCGCGCGAACAAGTCGCCGCCCTAATCGGCGCCGACCCGCGCGAGATCGTCTGGACCTCGGGTGCCACCGAGTCCAATACCCTGGCCATCAAAGGCGCGGCCGGCTTCTACAAGAGCAAGGGCCGCCACATCATCACCGTCAAGACCGAGCACAAAGCAGTGCTGGACACCTGCCGTGAACTCGAGCGCCAGGGCTTTGAGGTGACATACCTCGATGTGCAGGCGGACGGCCTGCTCGATCTGGCGGTGTTCAAGGCCGCGATCCGGCCGGACACCATCCTGGCCAGCGTGATGTTTGTGAATAACGAAATCGGCGTCATCCAGGATATCGCTGCCATTGGCGCCATTTGCCGTGAAAAGGGCGTGGTGTTTCACGTCGATGCGGCGCAGGCAACCGGCCGAGTCGAGATCGACCTGGCCAGCCTGCCGGTGGACCTGATGAGCCTGACAGCCCACAAGACCTATGGCCCCAAGGGCATCGGCGCTCTGTTTGTGCGGCGTAAGCCGCGGGTACGGATCGAGGCACAAATGCACGGCGGCGGCCACGAGCGTGGCATGCGCTCCGGCACGCTGCCGACCCACCAGATCGTCGGCATGGGCGAGGCCTACCGTATCGCGCGCGCCGAGATGGCTACCGAGAACCAGCGCATTCGCGCCCTGCACCAGCGCATGCTTGACGGCCTGAAAGACGTGGAGCAGGTCTTCATTAACGGCCACATTGAGCGGCGCGTGCCGCACAACCTCAACATGAGCTTCAATTATGTTGAGGGTGAGTCGCTGATCATGGGCATCAAGGGGCTGGCGGTGTCAAGCGGCTCGGCCTGCACCTCGGCCAGCCTGGAGCCCAGCTACGAGCTGCGCGCCCTGGGCCGCAGTGACGAACTCGCCCACAGCAGCCTGCGCATGACTATCGGCCGCTACACCA
>CAJAXU010000122.1 GCA_903948045.1 uncultured beta proteobacterium
GACTCTCCGTCCGGCTCAGTCTCGGTCTCGGGCCTGCAGTTCATGGGCTTTCCCATAGAAACGCCTTATTCAAAATACCTGTTGTGCCTGTCGATTCTGGTGGTGCTGGGCCTGCTGGCCAAAAACCTGGTGCGCTCGGCCATAGGCCGCGAGTGGATGGCCATCCGTGACATGGACGTCGCTGCCGCCGTGATCGGCATCCGGCCGATGTACGCCAAGCTGACGGCCTTCGCGGTGAGCTCCTTCATCATTGGCGTGGCCGGCGCGCTGTGGGGTTTTGTCTACCTGGGCTCCTGGGAGCCGGCGGCCTTTTCGGTGGAGATGTCCTTTCGGCTGCTCTTCATGGTCATCATCGGCGGCATGGGCTCCATCATGGGCGCATTTTTCGGCGCCGCCTTTATCGTGTTGCTGCCTATTGCACTGAACCAGTTCCTTCCGCTGGTGGGCGCGCTGTTCGGCATTGAAGTCTCAACTTCGGGCATCTCGCACGCCGAGCTGATTATTTTTGGCGCGCTGATTGTCTGGTTCCTGATTGTTGAGCCGCACGGGCTGGCCAAGCTGTGGAGCACCACCAAGCAAAAACTCAGGCTTTGGCCTTTTCCCCATTGATCACATGTCCAGTTGTTTTTCCCTTGTTTTTTCGTTAACTAAGGCACTCAAGTGCCATACATCCAGGAGACTCGCATGAAACCAAAAATCCTTTCCCTTGCAGCACTTGTTACGCTGGCTGCACTGACCTCGGTGGCCACGGCGCAGACCAAGCCCGCAGCCGCCAAGGCAGAGGCCAAGCTGCAATTCTTTCCCGGCCTGCCGTACCGCACCGGACCTTTTGCACCTAACGGTGTGCCATGGGCCAACGGCTATTCAGACTACCTCAAGCTGATCAATGCCAAAGGCGGTATCAACGGCGTGAAGATCATTTATGAAGAGTGCGAAACCGGCTACGACACCGCACGGGGTGTCGAGTGTTATGAGCGTCTGAAGGGCAAGCACGGCGGCGCAACGGTGTTCCAGCCTTTGTCCACTGGCATCACATTTGCACTGACTGAAAAAGCACCCGGTGACAAAATTCCCTTGATCACTGCCGGCTATGGCCGCAGCGAAAGCCAGGACGGCACCGTTTTCAAATGGAACTTTCCATTGGCAGGCACCTATTGGCTGGCCGCTGACGTGCTGGTTCAAACGATTGGTAAAAAAGAAGGTGGCCTGGACAAACTCAAAGGCAAAAAAGTCACCCTGGTCTACCACGATTCGCCCTATGGCAAAGAGCCTATTCCCCTGCTGCAAGAGCGCGCCGCCATGCGTGGGTTCAACCTGCAGTTGCTGCCCGTCACCTCACCGGGGGTCGAGCAAAAAGCCACCTGGTTGCAGGTGCGCCAGGCCAAGCCTGATTACGTTTTGCTGTGGGGCTGGGGTGTGATGAATTCCACCGCCTTGAAGGAAGCCCAGGCCACCGGTTACCCGCGCGACAAGATGTATGGCGTGTGGTGGTCGGGTGCAGAGCCTGATGTGAAGGATGTGGGCGAGGGTGCCAAGGGCTACAACGCGGTCACCATGCAGCACGGCGCCGAGCCGAACTCCAAGGTGGTGAAAGACATCCTGGCGCTGGTGCATGCCAAGGGCCAGGGCACTGGGCCGAAGGAAGAAGTCGGTCAGGTGCTGTACATCCGTGGTGCCATGAGCGCCATGCTGGCGGTGGAGGGCGTGGCCCGGGCGCAGGAGCGCTTTGGCAAGGGCAAGTGGATGAGCGGCGAGCAGGCCCGCTGGGGCTATGAGAACCTGGCGCTGGACCAGAAGAAGCTCGACGCCCTCGGTTTTGCCGGCGTGATGCGCCCGATCAGCACCTCCTGCGTCGACCACATGGGCTCCAACTGGGCGCGTGTGCACACCTGGGACGGCAAGGCCTGGAACTTCTCCTCCGACTGGCTGCAGGCGGATGAGCAGATCCTGAAGCCACTGGTCAAGGCCACGGCGGCCAAGTACGCCGCTGAGAAAAAACTGACACCGCGCACCCCGGCGGACTGCCAGTCCTGATGAACCCGCTGTTAACCCGGGCCCTCGGCCCGGGTTAACAGGCCAACCGGCAGCGCTGCGCGCAACGCTGCCGACTGGCAAAAGGCAAGGATTTATGGACGCTCCCAAAATAGTTCTCAACGTCAATGGCATCGAGGTCATTTACAACCACGTCATCCTGGTGCTCAAGGGCGTGTCCCTGAATGTGCCCCAGGGCAAGATCGTGGCCATTCTGGGCGGCAATGGCGCCGGCAAGACGACCACGCTGCGCGCTGTGTCCAACCTGCTGCGCGGCGAACGCGGCGCTGTGACCAAGGGCTCGATCGAACTGCGCGGCGAGCGCATCGAGAACCTGTCGCCCGCCGACCTGGTGCAGCGCGGCGTGGTGCAGGTGATGGAGGGGCGGCATTGCTTTGCCCACCTGACCATTGAAGAAAACCTGCTCACCGGCGGCTACACCCGCAAGGACAAGACCGAGATTGCGCGCAACCTCGACAAGGTCTACACCTATTTCCCGCGCCTCAAGACCCGGCGCGCCAGCCAGGCCGCCTACACCTCCGGCGGTGAGCAGCAAATGTGCGCCATTGGCCGCGCCCTGATGGCCAACCCGAGCATGGTGCTGCTTGACGAGCCCTCGATGGGCCTGGCGCCGCAGATTGTGGAAGAGGTGTTCGAGATCGTCAAAGACCTCAACCAAAAGGAAAAGGTCACCTTCCTGCTGGCCGAGCAAAACACCAACATGGCACTGAAATACGCCGATTACGGCTACATCATGAGTCGGGCCGGGTGGTGATGGACGGCGTGGCGAGTGACCTGGCCAACAACGAAGACGTCAAGGAGTTCTACCTGGGCGTGGGCGGCGGCGAGCGCAAGAGCTTCAAGGATGTGAAGAGTTACAAGCGGCGCAAGCGCTGGCTGGCCTGAGGACCGTTGCCCATGATTTCTTTTTTTGACGCCCTGGAAACGCGCGAACCGGCCCTGCGCGAGGCCGCGCTGATGGCCGCCTTGCCAAAGCAGGTGGCCCATGCCAAGCAGGCCTCTGCCGCGTTGGCGCAAATTCTGTCGGCGGTGGACCCCGCTGCCGTGACCAGCCGGCAGGCGCTGGCCCAGCTGCCGGTGACGCGCAAGCACGAACTGCTGGAGCGCCAGCAGGCCAGCCGCGCCGTGGCCGGCGGCGACGTGTTTGGCGGCTTCAGCACCCTGGGCTACGGCGCGCAAATGCCGCGCCTGTTTGCCAGCCCGGGCCCGATCTACGAACCCGAAGGCTCGGGCCGCGACTACTGGCGCATGGCACGGGCCATTTTTGCCGCTGGCTTTCGCCCGGGCGAACTGATCCACAACTGCTTCAGCTACCACTTTGTGCCGGCCGGCTCGATGATGGAGTCGGGCGCCCATGCGCTGGGTTGCACCGTGTTTGCTGGCGGCACCGGCCAGACCGAGCAGCAGGTGCAAGCTATGGCGCAGCTGCGGCCTGCCGGCTACATTGGCACGCCGAGCTTCCTCAAAATCATTGTCGAAAAAGCCGCCGAGATGGGCGTGGCCCTGCCCAGCGTGACCAAGGCCATGTTTGGCGGCGAGGCGTATCCGCCCTCGCTGCGCGACTGGTTTGCGGCGCGCGGCATTGCCGGCTACCAGTGCTATGCCACTGCCGATGTCGGCTCCATCGCTTATGAAACCGCCGCGCGCGAGGGTCTGGTGCTGGACGAGGGCGTGATCGTCGAGATCGTGCGCCCCGGCACCGGCGATCCGGTGGCCGATGGCGAAGTGGGCGAGGTGCTGGTGAC
>CAJAXU010000123.1 GCA_903948045.1 uncultured beta proteobacterium
AACAGTCCTCGCCATTTTTTCGCTCGTTCAGGCAAAAAAAGATGTGACGTTGGTAATACGAGGACGAGACGGGGGTGGGATCAGTCATGCCCCGATTCTAGTTTTTCTGCTCGCGCCCCCAGACACGGGCCAGCACATAAATGAGCGCGGCGTAGGGCCAGAGCCAACCCAGCCATTGCGCAATGCCATTAAACCGGATAAAGCGGCCCTGCTCCCAGGTGGCCAGCGTCTGCGCGAAATAGGGGCTGGTGGGCGCCTGGTTGAGCAGGCTCAGGTACACCCCCAAGGCCAGCAGCAGCAGCGCCGCACTGGCGCGTGGTGGCAGCCACAGCAGGGCTGCCGCCAGCAACATCGCCCCCACCATGCCGGCACGCACCGGCACGCCAAACCAGGCCCAGCTGTGCTCGGGCCCGTAGCTCAGCGCCGCTGACAGTGCTGTGGCGGCCAGCCCCAAGGCAAACACAGCACCGGTGAAGAGCAGGCGGTGGCGCAGCTGGCGAATGATGCAATACCCCAGCAGGCAAGGAATCAGCAGGCCCAGCGTGACACAGACCATCTCCATCCCGGGCACCAAGGGCTGCAATTCGACATCTCTCACCGGCAGCCATTCCAGCCAGGGCGTGTCGCTCAGCCATTCGGCCAGCGCTGATTCCAGTCGCTCAAACACCTGCCCCAAACCGAAGGGCACAGCGGCCGGAAACAGCAGTGCCAGCGGCCACAGGGCCAACAGCACCAGGCCGCCGCGCGCTTGCGGCACAAACCAGCGCGCCCGGAACCGGCTCCAGCGGTAGATCACGCCCAGCGTCTCCATCAGACCGGCCACCGCCGCCCCTAGCCCGGCGCCCAGGCTATTGAGCGCCCAGTCCACTTGCGAGGGTACGCGGGCCGGCAGGTAGCTCTGCAACGACTCCATCACCAGTGACAGCGCGGCCGCCGCCAAGGTGGCCGTCACGGCGGCAAAGCGCAGGTGGCCACTGCGCCTACGGCTCAAGGCCAGCAAAAAACCCAGCGGCATGTAGCCCAGCACATTGATGGCCACATCCGCCCCAGACCAGTAGCGCGGCCAGGGGCTGCCCAGAAAAGCCCAGGGCATGATGCCCTGGTAACGCCAGTCAGTGAATGGGTATAGGCTGGCATAAACCACCAGCCCGATGTAGAGCAGGGACAGGGGCCACGCTGACGTCTTGTGCATCAGCGCGCTTGGGGGTCAAAAGGGCTTGAGCACCACCAGCAGCACCGCCACCAGCAGCAGCAGCACCGGCAATTCATTGAACCAGCGGAACCAGACGTGGCTGTGGCGCGATGGTCCCTGTGCCAACTGCTTGAGCAGCCGGGCACAAACATGGTGGTAGCCCAGTGTGAGCAACACCACCAGCAATTTGGCGTGCAGCCAGCCATTGCCCGGGCCGCGCCCGATGCCGTAACCCAGCCAGAGCCACAGGCCCAGCCCCAGCGCCGGCACGGCCAATAGGGTGGAAAAGCGCAACAACTTGCGCGCCATCAGCAGCAGGCGCTCGCGCTCGGCGGTGGAGCCTGGCGCCACCATGGCCAGATTGACAAAAATGCGTGGCAGATAAAACAGGCCAGCAAACCAGCTGACCACGAAAACGATGTGAAAGGCTTTTACCCAGAGCATTCGGCGAGTGTAGACGGCCCACACGTGCTTGGGCACGCACATGTACCGCGCACGCATGGTCGTTGCGGGCCCCCAGTCGGCTGCCAGCAGCCAGGACCATCATGAAACGGGCAAAAAAAAGCCCGACCTATCGGTCGGG
>CAJAXU010000124.1 GCA_903948045.1 uncultured beta proteobacterium
AGCACCCTGAACCTGGACGCGCCCAAGGCGGCGATCAGCAAGCCGATGGTGCCGCCACCCAGCAAGGCCAATACCGTCAACCCGATGGTCCAGCGGATCGCCAGCACCAGGTAATAGACATCCAACAGGGCGAGTTCGCGAATCATCGTCTGCGAAAGATCAGGTGGTAGCAGAGGCCAAATCCGCCGCGCATCAGCAACGTCAGACACAAATACAGCAGCGAGACCACGGTGTAGACCTCGAAGTCCCGAAAGGTCCTGGACTGGATGATGGAGCCGGCGTGAAACAGGTCTGCCGCAGAGATCTGAGACACCACACTGGTGGCCAGCATCATGAGTACAAATTGACTCGACAGCGATGGGTAGACATTTTTCAGCGCGGGCATCAGCACCACGTGGCGGAAAATCTGCGGACCAGTCAGGCCCATCGACACCCCAGCTTCAATTTGGGATTTGGGCACGCTTTCGATACCGGCGCGAACGATTTCTGCGGTGTAAGCGCCCAGGTTGATGGTCAAGGCAAGCACACTGGCTGTCATCACATCAAGCTTGATGCCAATGCCCGGCAAGCCGAAAAAGATCAGGAACAGTTGAACAATCAGCGGGGTGTTGCGGATCACTTCCACGTAGACCCGAGCCAGGCCGCGTAGCCAGCCGCGACCATAGACCAGGCTCACGGCGACGGCGATGCCCAGCACAAAGCCCAAGCCGATGGTGATGGCGCTTAATTGCAGCGTCACCCCGATACCGTCGGCTATTGCCTCTTTCTGGGCAAAGACGTCTCTGAACTGAAAACTGTAAGACATTTTACTCGTGAAATGACTTTTCAAAAATTAGTCAAATGCTTCTCTATAAAATTCAGTCTAGGGCTGATTAGTTGGTAAATTGTCGGTGTTAACCCTTAAATTCCTGTGTTCAACCAATGCAACTGTTTCATAGGAAGAAATTTGTCTCAATGTATATTGCTAATAAAATAGCGTTTTGCTTGTGAGGGATTTGAGCCATGTCGATCAGCAGCCCTAACCCCAAATACACCGCCCCAGCCCTGGAAAAAGGACTGGACATTTTGGAAGTGCTCGCCAGCGCGGATCAACCCTTGGGCTTGAACGCCTTGGCCAAGGCGATGGGGCGGACTGTGAGTGAAATTTTTCGCATGGCGGTCACCCTGGAGCAACGGGGCTACCTGAGCCTGGACGGCAACGACCGGTATAGCCTGAGCCTCAAAATGCTTGAGCTGTCGCACCGGCAACAACCACTCAGATCGCTGGTGGCTACGGCAACCCCCTTGATGCGGGAGTTGGCCGGCCGGGCCTACCAGTCTTGCCATTTGAGTGTTTACCATGATGGCCAGTTGCTGGTGGTGGCGCAGGTGGATGCACCTGGCCCGTTCACCATGGGCGCCAAGGTGGGTGCGCTAGGCAAGCTCAGTGACACCGCCTCCGGCAAGGTATTGCTGGCTTTTCGCGACGAGGCCGAGCGTACCCGCATGCTGGCGGCGCAGATCCGTATTCACGGGGAGTTGGAGATCGATGCCGCGCAGTTGTTGCGGCAGATCGACGAGGCCAGACGCGACGGATCGATCACCTCGCCCAGCAGTCGCATCCGGGGCGCCACAGATGTGTCTCGGCCTATCTTTGGCAATGATCGGGAGGTGGTTGCTGCATTGACTGTGCCCCATTACGAGCGGCTCGATCGTCCGCAAAGCCCCAGCATCCCGGACGTCGAAGGCCACGTCCGTGAAATTGCCGAACGCCTGTCGCAGTTGTTGTGCTACACCGGCCACTCTGAGCTGGAGTAGGCGAGGGCGCGACATCGGCCGCACCGCGCGCCTGGGGAAATTCTTGCCCTTCCCTGTGCCCGCTACCGCACGCGTCAGACCGGCCAGGTGGCGCCGTGCTCTGGCACCCGGGTGCGCCAACCCAGTTCATGCTGAATGCGCTTGCGCAGCTCGTCTGAGGGGCCCAGCTCACCATGCACCACATAGACCTGTTCCGGTGCCTTGGGCATACTGCGCAGCCAGGCCAGCAATTGGCCGGCGTCGGCATGGGCCGAGGCCGATTGCAGTTGCACCACTTCGGCGTTCAGCGCCACATCGTGGCCGTGGATGCGGACCGAGCGGGCGCCGCTGGCCAGCGTGGCACCACGCGTGCCAGGCGCCTGAAAACCCGTCAGCAGAATCATGTTGCGGGCGTCTCCCGCGTAGTGCTCCAGGTGGTGCAACACCCGCCCGCCCGTGGCCATGCCACTGGCCGACAGGATCACCATCGTGCCGCGTCGTTGGGCCAAGGCGCGCGAGTCGTCGGTGCTGCTCACCATGGTGGCGGTGCGGGTTAGGGCCTGCGCCTCTTTGGCAGTGAGCCGATGCTCGCCCAGATGGTGTTCAAACAGGTGGGTGGTGTGTACCGCCATCGGACTGTCCAGGAAAACAGGCAGTGATTTGGGTAGTTCGCCGCGCAATTTAAGCAGTTGTATGGCGTGCAGCAGGGCTTGCGCCCGACCCACCGCAAAGACGGGTATCACCGCCACGCCCTTGCGCTGCACCAGCCGCTTCAAGGCCGGACCCAACTCGGCCAGCACGTCCTCTTGTGGGTGCTCCCGGTCGCCGTAGGTCGATTCGATCAGCACCGTGTCGGCGGCTGGCGCTGCGGCCGGCGGGCTCATGATCAGATCGTCAGGCCGGCCGAGGTCGCCCGAAAACAGGATGCGCCGGCCCGCCACTTCCAACAGCAGGCTGGCGGCCCCCAGAATATGGCCCGCTGGCGAAAACGTGGCGTGCCAGCCGGGCAGTGGCTCGAAGCGAACGCCGAAGTCGCGGGCTTTGAACAGTGGCAGGCAATCCAGGGCATTCTGGCGGGTGTAAAGGGGCAGGGCGGGCGCGTGTTTGGAAAAAGCATGCCGGTTGGCAAACTCGGCGTCTTCCTCCTGGATATGACCGCTGTCCGGCAACAGGATGCGGCAGAGGTCCCGCGTGCCGGTCGTGGCATAGATCGAGCCGGTGAAGCCTTCCCGGGCCAGCAGGGGCAGGTAGCCGCTGTGGTC
>CAJAXU010000125.1 GCA_903948045.1 uncultured beta proteobacterium
GCCGGACAGTTGGTCGACACCTTTGTTCTCCGACCCGGGGAGGCCCACACGTTCCAGCATGTTTCCGACCCGCCGCTTCACCTCGCTGGCAGAAACGCCGCGCTGCTGCAAGCCATAGGCTACGTTTTCGCCCACGTTCATCATCGGGAACAGCGCCAGGTGCTGAAACACCATGTTGACCGGGCGCCGGTTCGGCGGCACGGCGCGCATGCTCTTGCCGCCGATGCGGATGTCACCGGCATCGGGGCCCATGAAGCCGGCGATCATGCGCAGCAGCGTGGTCTTGCCACAGCCCGACGGGCCGAGTATCGAGAAAAAGCTGCCGCGCGCCACGTCCAGCGACAAGTCGTCCACGGCAGTGAAACTGCCGTAGCGCTTGCTCACACGCTCGACCTGCAGGTCAGGCTGCGCGCCGGCGGCATTGACGCCGGACGCCGCTGGGCTGGGAATCATCCCGGTCGTGGTCAGTTGGCGGCCTTGACGCGGTCCAGGATGCGGCCTTCGATGGCTTCCAGGCCAGCCGGCACGGTGGGGTACCACTTGATGGCCTTGATCGCGGCTTCCGGGAAGCTCTCGGCAAACTGGGCTTTCAGCTTGGCGTCCATCAACTGGTCAGCACCCTTGGAAGCGGTGAAGTTACCGGCCGAGCCTGCCACTTTGGCGGCGATTTCGGGGCGCATGTTGAAGTTGATCCAGGCGTAGGCAGCGGCGTCATTCTTGCCCTTGGCCGGGATGGCGAAGGTGTCAATCCAGCCCAGTGCACCCGACTTCGGCGCGATGAACTTGATGTCCGGGTTCTCGCCGTTGAGTTTCCAGCCGCCGGTGTCCCACATGATGGCGCCAACCACCTCGTTGGTGCGCATGCCGTTGAACAGTTGGTCCTTGTTGTCCCAGACAAATTTGGCATTGGCCTTGCAGGCGGTCAGGGTCTTGCCCACGTCTTCCATCAGCGCGGTGTAGGCCTTGGTGTCGTTGTACAGCGCAAACGGGTCCTTGCCGGCGGCAAAGGCAAAGGCGATCAGTGTGGGCCGCTTGAGGCGGAAAGAGACCTTGCCTTTGACGTCGCCACGGCACACGTCGGTGTAGTCGGTCATCTTGGTCAGCTTGGTGTTGACCACCAGGCCGTCGGTACCCCAGATGTGCGGCAGCCCATAGACCTTGCCGGTCAGCGTGGTGTTTTTCTTGGTGGCATCCAGCATGGAGGGGATGAACAGCTCTGATTTGAGCTTGCTCAGGTCCATCGGCTTGTAGATGCCGAACTCTTGCTGTGGGCCAGTGATGCGGTCTTGCGAGGGCTGGGCCAGGTCAAAGCCGGCGCCGCCGGTGGCGCGCAGCTTGGAGATCATCTCCTCGTTGTTGGACAGGGTCACTTCAACCTTGTAGCCGCTCTCTTTTTCGAACTGGGCCACGATGTCGGCCGGGGCGTAGTCGGCCCAAGTCAGCAGGCGCAGGGTTTTTTCCTGAGCTAGCGCGGCACCGCTGGCGCTGAGCGCGAGTATGCTGGCGGCAATGACCGAGTGCTGGAATTTCATTCAAATCTCCTTCAGGGGTGGGTGGCTTGGGCTCTGCGCCAAGGCGGCTCAGAAGGTGATGAGTCTGAACCCTTTTAATGACGATAGTGTGTCATATTGATGACTGAGACTTGGTAGTTTCCCTTGATGCTGTCCTGGATCGACACCCATTGCCACCTTGATGCGTCCGAATTCGCACCGGACGCGGCCCAGGTGCGAGCCAGCGCGGCAGAGGCCGGGGTGGCGCACTGCGTGCTGCCGGCGGTAGCTGTGGCCAACTTTGCGGCGGTGCGCACCCTGGCCTATGCCCATGGTGACAGCTACGCGCTGGGCATTCACCCGCTCTATGTGGCTCAGGCCGGTGAGCATGACCTCGACGCGCTGGACGCCGCCCTGACGGCGCAGCGCGATGACCCGCGCCTGGTGGCGGTGGGTGAGATTGGTCTGGATTACCTGGTGCCGGCGTTGTGCCAGAGCCCGTTGCGGGAGCGGCAGATGCACTTTTACCGGGCGCAGCTGCGCTTGGCGCGCAAGCATGGTTTGCCGGTGATCCTGCATGTGCGTCGCTCGGCCGACCAGCTGTTCCAGGGTTTGCGCGAGATCGGCGCCGGGGCAGGCCCGTGGCAGGGCATTGCCCATGCCTTCAATGGCAGCAGCCAGCAGGCACAGCGCTTGGTTGACGCCGGCCTCAAGCTCGGCTTTGGCGGCGCCTTTACCTATGACCGGGCACTGCAGCTGCGCCGACTGGCCGCCGAGCTGCCGCTAGAAGCGCTGGTGCTGGAGACCGATGCGCCTGACATGCCGCCGCACTGGCTGTACACCACGGCGGCCGCGCGCGCCGCTGGGCAAGCGCAGGGCCGCAACAGCCCGCAGCAGTTGCCACGCATTGGTGCGGCCCTGGCAGCGCTGCGTGGCATCACGCCCGAAGCCATGGCGCAGGCCAGTACCGCCAACGCGGTGGCGGCGCTGCCGCGCCTGGGCCTGTTATTGGCCCCGCTGTTGGGCGCGCCGTACACTGACTGTCCAATCCCTGACGACTTGAATCCAACCTGACGCAAAGGAAAAACTGCCATGGCAGACAACGCCTATGAAGCTGGCCGCCTGAACCTGCCCTTTGTGGGCCACTGCACCTTTGCCAAGGCGCCGCCCGTGACCGACTGGGACCAGATCAACGCCGATGTGGCGGTGCTTGGCGCCCCAAACGATATGGGCACCCAGTGGCGTGCCGGCGCCCGTTTTGGGCCACGCGGCATCCGCGAGGCGTCCACCCTGTTCTCGTTTGGCCACGCCGGCGCCTATGATTTTGAAGACGACGTGATGTACCTCACCCGGGAGGAGGTGCGTATCGTCGATGCCGGCGACGCCGACATCATTCACACCGACATGGCCGGCAGCAACGCCAACATCGAGCTGGCGGTGCGCAAGATGCTTGAGCAGGGCGCCATGCCGGTGGTGCTGGGCGGCGACCACTCGGTCCATGCGCCGGTGATGAAGGCCTTTGAAGGGCGCGGCCCGATCCACATCCTGCATGTCGATGCCCACCTGGATTTCGTCGACCAGCGCCATGGCGTGCGCTACGGCCACGGCAACCCGCTGCGCCGCGCCTCCGAGATGGACCATGTGGTCGGCATGACGCAAATCGGCATCCGCAATGTGTCCTCATCCAACCGTGACGACTATGCCGCCGCCCGCGCCGCGGGCTCGCAAATCTTGTCGGTGCGCGATGTGCGCCGGCTCGGCACCGCCGGTGTGCTGGCGCAGATCCCGACCGGGCTGAACTACTACCTGACGATCGACATCGACGGCTTTGACCCGTCGATCGCGCCAGGCACCGGCACGCCCAGCCATGGTGGGTTTTTGTACTACGAGGTGCTGGAGATCATCCAGGCGCTGGCGGTGCGCAGTGGCGGCAACATCATCGGCATGGACCTGGTCGAGGTGTCGCCGCCCTATGACCCAACCGGCGTGACCTCGATCCTGGCCGCGCAGTTGCTGCTCAACAGCATCGGCTTCATCTTCCACGCGCGCAAGGTCGGCCCCCAGCCTTGAGCGGCCTGGGCCAGCGCCCGGCTTTAGCCAATTCTTTAAGCCTTTTGGCCCTCCAGGCCTTGTGCCACGGACCTTTCTAGCTATCAAATATATAGCAAATGGCTTTGACGATAATGGGCTGATCTTGAAAAAACGCACGCCTCACCTGCCCGAAGTCAACTTTTCCGACGATGGTCGGTTTCGACATTTGCACCTGGGCACCGAGTGGATCCAGGGCTCCATGCGCATGGATGCCCCAACCGCGCTGGTTCATGAGTACATCCAGCGCATGATGGCCTGGCTGCTGTTTGTGGAGCCCGCCAGCGTGGCGGACCGGCAGGCATTGCAGCTGGGTCTGGGAGCGGCGTCGCTGACCAAGTTTTGCCATAAAGAACTGCGCATCAAGACCACCGCGATTGAGCTCAACCCACAGGTGTTGGTGGCCTGCCGCGGCTGGTTCAAGCTGGCCGCCGACGACGAGCGCCTGCAGGTGGTGCTGGCCGATGCCGCTGACGAAATCCAAAATCCGCGTTGGTGGGGCACGGTTGATGCCTTGCAGGTTGACCTGTATGACCACGAAGCCGCAGCCCCGGTGCTCGACAGTTTGCCCTTCTACAACAATTGCCGACGCCTGCTGACCGAGGACGGCTGCATGACGGTCAACCTGTTTGGTCGGGCTTCGAGTTTCGTGCGCAGCGTGGAGAAGATCTCGGCCGCCTTTGGCGCCGACGCGGTCTGGGCCTTCAAGGCCACCCGCGAGGGCAATACCGTGGTGCTGGCCCAACGCAGCCGCAGCCGGCCTCGGCGTGACGTGTTGCTGGCGCGCGCGGCAGAAATCCAGACGCGCTGGGGCCTGCCAGCCGACAAGTGGGTGCGGGTCTTCAAACCCATGCTGGCATGACAGCCACCCCGGGGCCTGTGGGTCTGGTGGCACAGCGGGGGCCGCTGGACTGGCGGCGCCTGGTGGATTGGCTTTGCGCCGACGCTGTGATCACCCTCGAAGAGGCGCAGCGCATCACCGCCCGGTGTGCCCAGGCCGAGAGTCGTCAGCACCCGCTGGTGCGCCTGTCCAGTGTGGCGGTGCGACGTGCCAGCGACGGTCGCCCGCTCGACATTGAGGCACTGACCCAATGGTTGGCGCAGCGCGCCGGGCTGGACTACCTGCGCATCGACCCACTGAAAGTGGACGTGGCCAAAGTGGCAGACGCCATGAGTGCCGCCTACGCCGAGCGCCACCACATCCTGCCCATCCAGGTGACCGCCGCTGAAGTGGTGGTGGCCACCGCCGAGCCCTATGTCAGCGACTGGGTGGCTGAAGTGGAGCGACAGATGCGCCGGCCCGTGCGCCGGGTGCTGGCCAGTCCGCTGGAGATACAGCGCTACGTGGCCGAGTTTTTTGCGCTGGCCAAATCGGTGCGCACCGCCCAGAAGGCCGGCTCGCCCAGTGGCGTCGCCAACTTTGAGCAATTGGTGGAAATGGGCCGGGCGCAGAAACCGCTCGACGCCAACGACCAGAGCGTGGTGCGGGTGGTGGACTGGCTTTGGCAATACGCATTTGACCAGCGTGCCAGTGACATTCACTTGGAGCCGCGGCGCGAGCAGGGGGTGATCGGTTTTCGCATCGACGGTGTGCTGCACCCGGTGTACCAGGTGCCGATGGGCGTGCTGGGCGCCATGACGGCGCGCATCAAGCTGCTGGCCCGGATGGACGTGATGGAAAAGCGCCGGCCGCAGGATGGCCGTATCAAGACCC
>CAJAXU010000126.1 GCA_903948045.1 uncultured beta proteobacterium
GCGACCGTTTGCTCATTGACAACTTGAGCTTCAAGGTGCCCGCTGGCGCCATTGTGGGCATCATCGGCCCTAACGGTGCCGGCAAATCCACCCTGTTCCGCATGATTTCAGGCCAGCAACAGCCTGATTCCGGCACGGTCAAGATCGGCTCCACCGTCAAGATGGCTTTCGTGGACCAGAACCGCGACGACCTGGCCAACGAGAAAACGGTGTGGGAAGACGTGTCGGGCGGGCTAGACATTCTCAACATTGGCAAGTTCCAGATGGCCAGCCGCGCCTACTGCGGCCGTTTCAACTTCAATGGCGCTGACCAGCAAAAGCGGGTTGGCACCCTGTCGGGGGGTGAACGCGGGCGGCTGCACCTTGCCAAAACCCTGATTGCCGGTGGCAACGTGCTAATGCTGGACGAGCCGTCGAACGACCTTGATGTGGAAACCCTGCGCGCGCTGGAAGACGCCTTGCTGGAGTTTGCCGGCTCGCTGATGGTGATCAGCCACGACCGCTGGTTTCTGGACCGCATTGCCACCCACATCTTGGCCTGCGAAGGCGACAGCCAGTGGACCTTTTACGACGGCAACTACCAGGAGTACGAGGCCGACAAGAAGCGCCGCCTGGGCGAGGAGGGCGCCAAGCCCAAACGCATGCGCTTCAAGGCGCTCAAGTAGGTCAACTGCTCAGAGGTCGTAGGCGGCCGGCCAGTGCAGGCCGCCTGAACTGGCACTGCGCGCAGCCCGGATGGCGCGCACCACGGCGCGCGCCGTCACTTCAGCGGCCAGCGTGCCCAGAACCATCATGCCGGCGGTCTTGCCAGATTGCCCGGTCCCCAGCGTGAACAACGCGTCCCCATCCGACAGGGTGTGCACCGGGTTGATGCTTCGCGCCAACCCGTCATGTGCTACCTGGGCCAGCCGGTGCGCCTGCGCCTTGGTCAGAATCGCATCGGTGGCGATCACGCCGATGGTGGTGTTGGTGCCGGCCAGCAACGGCGTGGGCAACTCGCCGGCGAGAATGGCGCGCCGGATGTTGAGCAGTGCCTTGCCATCGGCGGTGCGGGCGCCAGCAATCACTTGGCCGGTGTCGGGGTCGATCACATCGCCCAGGGCATTGCAGGCCACCAGCGCGCCCACGGTCACGCCGTCGAGCGTGACCGAAGCGCTGCCAATACCGCCGCGCATGGCGCGCGCCAGGCCAAACAGCTTGCCGACCAGAGCGCCAGCGCCAGCGCCGACATTGCCTTGCGCCGGTGGCTGGCGGCTGGCCGCCAGGCAGGCCTGGTAGCCGGCCGCTGCGTCGGGCCGGATGCGGGCGTCACCCACCGGCAGGTCAAACAACACAGCGCCGGGCACGATGGGCACCAGTCCAAACTTCACGTCCAGGCCAATGCCCTGTTCCTCCAGCCAGCGCATCACGCCCGCGGCGGCGTCCAGCCCCCAGGCACTGCCGCCGGCCAGCAGGATGGCGTGCGCCCGGTCCACCAGGTTGGACGGGTGCAGCAGGTCGGTCTCGCGGGTGCCGGGTGCAGCGCCCCGCACATCGACGCCGGCCACGGCGCCGGCGCGCGCAATCACCACGCTGCAGCCGGTGGGGCGGCGGGTGTCAGTGAAATGGCCGACCTCGATACCGGCCACCCGGGTGATGCTGTCAGGTCTGGCGCTGGCGGGGTCGGTATCGGTGTCTGGCATGATGAAACGATTATCCATGCCGCCCGTACCGTACCGGGCCGCGCGGATAGGCCACTACTTGGCCGGCTGCAGCGTCAGCACCGTGTAGGCGCCGTTGACCTTGTCGGCGGTGAAACGCACCTTGTCGCCCACCTTGATGCCGCCCAGTAGCGCCGGGTCTGGCACCTGGAACACCATGGTCATGGGCGGCATCTCCAGGTTTTTGATCTCGCCGTGTTTGAGCGTGATCTTGCGCGCGGCCAGGTCCACCTTGCGCACCTCGGCTTCGGTGCTGTTGGTGGCGGCCAGGGCCATCACCGGGACGATCAGGCCCAGCAGGCCCACCAGCAGCAGTTTGGGGTACTTGAACATGGTCAGGGTTCCTTCAGGGGTATTGTTGGTAGACCGATTGGCCACCGTTGCGCTGCACCAGCAGCACCGCATACTTGTCGCGGCGCCCGCCATATTCTGGCCCGTCCATGCCAGGTGAGCCAATAGGCATGGCAGGCACTGCCAGGCCCAGGGCCGCCGGCCGCTCCTTGAGCAGGCGGTTGATGTCGCGCGCCGGCACATGCCCCTCCAGCATATAGCCGCTGACAAGGGCTGTGTGGCAAGAGCCATAGGCCTCGGGCAATCCGAGCTGCTGGCGCTTTTTGCGTTTGGCATCGTCGCTCACATCGTGGGTTTTAACCTCAAACCCGGCTGACTGAACATGCTTGACCCAGTCCTTGCAGCAGCCGCAACTGGCGGTCTTCCAGACCTCAATCAAGGGCTGAGTCGGGCTGGGGTTTGCGGCCAGCGCAGCCAGGGGCAGGGTGCCCCAGAGCGCACAGAGGCGGGATAACAGTAGGCGGCGGTGCATGGTGGGGTCCTCAGGGTGCGGTGGTGGAACGGGCCATGACCTTGATCTTGCCCACCATGCCCGCCTGGTAGTGGCCGGGCAGCAGGCAGGCGAACTCAAAGTCACCGGCGCGGTTGAAGGTCCAGATCAGCTGGGCGGTCTTGCCCGGGTTGACGTGAGCCATGTAGGGCTCGCTGTGCTCCATGCCTGGGAACTTGAGCATCAGCGCGGCGTGCTTGTCCAGTTCGTCCTTGGTGCCGATCACCAGTTCGTGCAGGCCCTTACCCGCGTTGCGCACCACCAGGCGAACGGTTTCGCCGGCTTGGATACGCAGTTCAGACGGGGTGAAACGCATGTTGTCTGTCATGGTCACGTTGATGGTGCGGGTGACGGCTTTGGCGTCACCGCCGATACCCCAGGCGGTCTGAACCCGCTCGGCCGGGGCAGCCGATGACGTCGGAATTTTATGAGGAAAAACGGCTGTAGCCCCCGTGGTTATTGAGAGTATTGCTATCAATTTAAATATTTTCATGGGATGCCTTGTCAATGTTTGTGGTCAGCACCGGGTTTCTTGACGGTCAGGGCCGGGCTCTGCGCCGGGGCCGCCACCGGGTTGGCCGGGCGGCTGGTGGCGGGCAGCGCGCCGGTCCATTCAAACGGCCGGGTACCTGGCGGCTGGGTGAACCAGCCGGGGTCGCGGTAGTCGTTGGGTGCCTGGTCGCGCCGCACCTTCAGGGTGGTGAACATGCCACCCATCTCCAGCGGGCCAAACGGGCCGGTGCCGGTCATCATTGGCAGGGTGTTGTCGGGCAGGGGCATTTCCATCTCGCCCATGTCGGCCATGCCGCGTTCGCCCATCACCATGTAGTCGGGAATCAGTTTCTGGATTTTCTTCACCAGGCCCAGGTGGTCGACGCCGATCATGGTGGGCACGCCATGCCCCATGGCGTTCATGGTGTGGTGGCTTTTGTGGCAGTGCAGGGCCCAGTCGCCTTCCTCGTCGGCCACAAATTCCAGCTGGCGCATCTGACCGACCGCCACGTCCGCCGTCACCTCGGGGCAGCGGGCGGCCAGCGGCCACGGCCCGCCGTCGCTGCCGGTCACCTCGAACTCATGCCCGTGCAAGTGGATCGGGTGGTTGGTCATGGTCAGGTTACCCACACGCAGGCGTACCCGGTCGCCGAGCCGGACGTTGAGCGAGTCGATGCCGGGGAAAGCCCGGCTGTTCCAGGTCCATAGGTTGAAATCCAGCATGGTGTTGACCTTGGGGGTGCTGGCACCGGGCTCGATGTCGTAGGCATTGAGCAGAAAGCAGAAGTCGCGGTCCACCTCGCTGATCAGCGGGTGGGGTGCTTTCGGGTGGGTCACCCAGAAGCCCATCATGCCCATGGCCATCTGCGTCATCTCATCGGCATGCGGGTGGTACATGAAGGTGCCGGGCCGGCGCGCCACAAACTCGTAGACAAAGGTCTTGCCGACCGGTATCTGCGGCTGTGTCAGGCCGCCCACGCCGTCCATTCCGTTGGGCAGGCGCTGGCCGTGCCAATGGATGGTGGTGTGCTCGGGCAGCTTGTTGGTGACAAACACCCGCACCCGATCCCCCTCCACCACCTCGATCGTTGGTCCCGGGCTCTGGCCGTTATAGCCCCACAGCGTGGCCTGCATGCCAGGGGCGATTTCGCGCACCACCGGCTCAGCCACCAGGTGGAATTCCTTGACGCCGTCCTTCATGCGCCAGGGCGCGGTCCAGCCGTTGAGCGTCACGACCGGTCGGTAGGGCCGGCCCGTGGTGGGGGCCAAGGGCGGTGCCGTAGCGGTGCCGCGCATGATGACGGGCTCGGGCAGGGCTGCCAGCGCCACCCGGCTGACGCTGGCCACGGCCACCGCAGCGGTGGACAAGGCGGCGCCGGTAAAAAAATGTCGTCGTTGCATGGGGTGTCCTGGGTCAATGGCCGGCTTGGGCGCCGGCGTCTGGCGCCGTGCCGGTCAGGTCTGCTGAAAAATCAAGGTCCAGCCCGGCCAGTGCCGCCTGCAGGTCGGTGTGGGCCAGCCAAAATTGGCGTTGCGCCTGAAGCGCGGCATTTACGCTGCGGATGCGGGCGCCGGCGCTGGCCAACAAATCCCAGGTGCTGAGCAACATGCCGTTGTAACGCGCCTGGGTGTCTTCTTGCAGAGCGGTCTGCCACTGCACCACCTCGTCGCGTTGCTGTCGCGCCAGCTCGTGGGCCCAGCGGTAGCGGCTGTAGGCTTCGCGCGCCAGGCTGCTGGCCCGGCTGGCCCGTCTGTCGGCCTCGGCCTGGGTGCTGATGGCCTCTTCCAGGGTGTGGCGCAGGCTGTTTTGGCGTGCCGTCAGCACCGGTGCCCGCGTCAGCAGGCTGTTCAGGGCCAGGGCATCATCCGCGCCCGGGCCGGCCCCGGGTTCGATGCTGGCTTGTACGGACTGCCAGTCGGCCAGGTCGTGCCGGCTGACTCGGCCTTGTTCGCGCGCTGCGTTGGCGCGGGCCAGCGCCAGCGCCGGGTTTTGCCGCAGCGCGGTGGCTTCCAGGCCCGTTTCGGCCAGCGGTGTCGCCGGTAACTCCGGCAGTCGCAGTGGCAAGGCGATGCGGGCGGCGTCGCCGGACAGGCCCAGCAGCCGCACCAACCGCTCCTTTGCGCCGTCAGACTGCTGCTGCGCTACCGCCAGCGCCGAGGCGGCAGCCGATTGCTGTAGCCGGGTCTGGATGTGCTGCGCCTGCGTCCAGTTGCCGACTGCCGCCATGCGCCGTGCCAGTTCGGCGCCGGCCTCGGTCGCGGCCAGGGCATCGCGCAGGTAGGTCAGGCTCTGTCTGGCGGCCACGGCGTCGATCCAGGCGCGATTCACCTGGTGGCTAAGCTGGGCCACCCGCGCATTGATACGCGCGGTCTCCAGCGCATTCAACGCCGGCCCAGCCCACAGATCGGGGCGCTGGCGCAGGGCCAGTGTCATGGCCTGGCCCAGGCTCAGGGGGCTGGTGGCCTCCGGCGTTTGCGCCGGCAAGGCCGGTTCCCGGGCCAGGATGTCGGCGTGGCCGCGTAGATGCTGGCCCACGGCCTCATTAGCGCGGCGCCAGGCTTCGGCGTTGGGCTGGGTGGTGCCGCTTTGGGCCCAGACCGGGCTCTGCAGACAAGCCCAGGCGCAAGCCAGGGCGATGTGAACTCGCATGGAAATCTCCTGAATGACGATGACCGGTGCCTGGCACCGGACGAGGCGGGGCCTGCGTCGTCAGGAAATAGGGGGCTTAAGCCGCGGGCTGAGACTGGTGCTGCTGAACGCTGACCGGGCGGCGTTCAGTGGCGCCTGCGGTAATGCCAGGCCCAGGGCCAGGCGCGTGCTGGATGTCACGGCGGGGGTGTGGCACTGCGAGCAGGACTGGCAGCTGTCGCAGGACGCGGTGAAATGGTCTTCCGGCATACCGGACACAGCCCGGCTGGTCAGCCCGGGCGGCGTGGCACGGTCTGCCGCAGGCGGGTTGTCTGCGCTGGCCTGTTGGGCGGCCACTGTCGGCGCCGGCCCGGCCACCCCTGCACAGGCCCAACTGCGCAGTGGCAGCAGAGCCAATAGTGCCAGGCAAAACAACAGACGCAATGTGACGGTACTCAAGGTGGCACCACTGTAGCCCAAGTGAACCGGCCTGAATTGCGACTGGTCAAATACCGGCTCAATGTGCCAGGATTTTGGACAGGAAGTCGCGCGTGCGCTCGCTCTTCGGGTGGTTGAAGAACTCGTCCGGCGTGTTTTCTTCCACGATCTGACCGTGGTCCATGAAGATCACCCGGTCGGCCACGGAGCGGGCAAAGCCCATTTCATGGGTGACGCACAGCATGGTGATGCCCATGTTGGCCAGTTCTTTCATCACGTCGAGAACCTCGTTGATCATCTCCGGGTCGAGCGCCGAGGTGGGCTCGTCGAACAGCATGATCTTGGGTGTCAGGCACAGGGCGCGCGCAATCGCCACGCGCTGCTGCTGGCCGCCGGACAGCTGCAGGGGGTATTTGCCGGCCTGTTCGGTAATCTGGACCCGCTGCAACTGCTGCATGGCGCGCTCTTCGGCCTCTTTTTTCGGAATACCGCCCACCCACATTGGCGCGAGTGTCAGGTTTTCCAGCACGGTCAGGTGCGGGAACAGGTTGAATTGCTGAAAAACCATGCCAACGCTCTTGCGGATCGCATGGATGGCCTTGATGTCGTCACTGAGCTCGGTGCCGTCCACCACCAGTTTGCCTTCCTGGTGCTCTTCGAGCCGGTTGATGCATCGGATCAGCGTCGATTTGCCCGAACCCGAGGGGCCGCAGATGACGATGCGCTCGCCCTTGGCCACCCGCAGGTTGATGTCACGTAACACATGGAATTCACCAAACCATTTGTTGACGCCGGCAAATTCAATGATGGGAGTTTCTGAAGTCATGGGGTGATTGTCTTGAAAAATTACTCTCGGCGGGTGCCGGTGTTGAGATGGCGTTCGATCCACAGGCTGTAGCGCGACATTGCGTAACAAAACACGAAATAGATGGCAGCCACGAACAACTGGCCTTCAAAGAAGAACTTGCGCCAGTCGGCGTCGCCCAGTGCCAGTTGCAGCGCGCCGGTCAGGTCATACAGGCTGACGATGGTGACCAGCGAGGTGTCCTTGAACGCGCCGATAAAGGTGTTCATGGTGGCCGGCACCACCAGGCGCAGCGCCTGCGGCAGCACCACTTTGAAGGTGGTTTGCCAGTAGCCAAGCCCAAGCGACTGGGCCGCTTCGACCTGGCCCTTGGGCAGGGCCTGTAGACCGCCCCGCACCACCTCAGCCAGGTAGGCCGCGGTGAACAACGTCATGCCGATCAGCACCCGCACCAGCACGTCAATGGTGCTGCCCTGCGGCATGAACAGCGGCAGCATGAACGATGCCATGAACAGCACTGAAATCAGCGGCACGCCACGGATGAGCTCTACGTACAGCACGCAAATGGTGCGGATACCAGCCATTTTGGACTGGCGTCCCAAAGCCACCAAAATGGCCAGCGGGAAGGCGATCAGCAGGCTGACGGTAGACAGCATCACGGTGAGGGGGAAACCGCCCCAGCGTGAGGTCTCGACCGGCACCAGCCCGAAGCGGCCACCCATCATCAGCACGAAAAAGCCACCCAACACCAGTGCCCACAGGCCGATCAGCCAGCTGCGCCAGAAGGGCCGGTAGCAACTGGCGGCAATGGCGCCAATCATCAGGGCGCAGGCCACCATCGGGCGCCACTGTTGCTCATAGGGGTAGCGGCCAAAGAAGATCAGCCGGTATTTTTCGGCCACCACGCCCCAGCAGGCGCCTTGGGGCGATGCGGCGGCTGCGGCACGACAGGCAGCATTGTCCGGTCCGAACACGGCATTCAGCAGGCCCCACTGGACGACGGGTGGCACCGCCAGCGCCAGCAGCGTCAGCACCAGCAATGTAATCAGGACGTTGGTCCAGCCGTCGAGCAGGTTGCGCTGGACCCAGGGCAGCAGGCCACCGACCGGACGCGGGGGCGGCCGGCTGGCAACGGGTTGAAAAATGTAAGGCTGTTGGGACATGGACTTCAACGCTCCTTGAGCAGCGAGCGGCGGTTGTACGCATTCATGAACCACGAGGTCAGCAGCGACAGCGTCAGGTAGCAGGCCATGATCAGTGCGATGCACTCGATAGCGCGGCCGGTCTGGTTCAGCGAGGTGGTGGAGATCGAAACCAGATCGGGGTAGCCGACCGCCACCGCCAAGGATGAGTTCTTGGTCAGGTTCAGGTACTGGCTGGTCACCGGCGGGATGATGACCCGCAGCGCCTGCGGCAACAGCACCAGTCGGACCTCCTGGCCGCGCGACAGGCCCAGCGCGCCACTGGCCTCATGCTGGCCGAAGGGCACCGCCTGGATGCCGCCACGCACAATCTCGGCGATGTAAGCCGCCGTGTAAATGGTGAGGCCGACCAGCACCGTCATGTACTCGGGTGTGACCGAGCCACCGCCGACCACGTTGAGTTCTGTTTTTTCGGGCATGTCCAGCGCACCGGGGCTGCCGCCAATCAGCCAGCCCAGCAGGCTAAAGGCCACCAGCAGCAGCAGGCCAGGCAGCCAGACCGCGCGCGAACGGCCCGTGGTTTCAAAATGGCGCTGCGCCAGGCGGCGCCACCACCAAGCGGCCAGCAGGCCCAGGCCGAAGCCCGCCAGCGTGAACGCATGGCCCGGCGCCCAGATCGGAATCGGGAACTGGAGCCCGTTTTTGCTGAAAAACACGCCCGGCAGTGGCCGCAGGGCCTCTTCAATCGTGGGCAGGGTCTCAGTCAGGATGAAATACCAGATGAACAGCTGCAGCAGCAGCGGCACATTGCGGAAAAATTCGACATAGGCGCCGCACAGCGTGCGCAGCAGCACATTGCGCGACAGGCGGCCGATACCGACCAGGGTGCCGAGCAGCGTGGCAAACACAATGCCCACCACCGCCACGCGCAGCGTGTTGGACAGGCCGACTGCAAACGCCTTGCCATAGCTTTCGGCGGAGTCAAAGGGGATGATGCTTTCGCCGATGCCGAAGCCGGCCGGCTGGGAAATGAAGTCGAAGCCGCTCTTGATACCGCGCAGCCGCATGTTGTCCAGCGTGTTGCCCAGCAGGTAGAACCCGGCGCTGAAAATCAGCACCAGCGCCACCACCTGGTAAAGCACACTGCGGAGTGCCTGGCTTCGCCACGACCAGTCCCGCTTTTTAGGCGGGGCTGGTCGGGCGGGCTTGATGCCCGTCGTGTTCAACGCACTGGCGGGGCGTAGACCAGTCCGCCCTTGCTCCAAAGATTATTGGCGCCACGTGGCAGTTTAAGGGTCGACTTCGGTCCGACATTGCGCTCAAAAATCTCGCCATAGTTGCCCACGGCCTTGATGGCGCGGTAGGCCCATTCTTTGTCCAGGCCAAGCAGCTTGCCGGTGTCTTCCGAGGTACCCAAAATACGCTGCACCACCGGGTCTGTGCTGGACTTCATCTGGTCCACATTGGCCTGGGTGATGCCATTCTTCGGCTTCGATCAGGGCAAACACCACCCATTTGACGATGGCGAACCACTCGTCGTCACCACGGCGCACGGACGGGCCAAGGGGCTCTTTGGAGATCAGGTCCGGCAGGATCAGGTGGTCGTCCGGGTTGGTGGCTTCCTTGTTGCGCACCGAAGCCAGGCCCGAGGCGTCGGTGGTGTACACCTGGCAGCGACCGGTGAAGTAGGCCTTGTTGGTGGCTTCCTGGGTCTCAAACACGACCGGCTTCATGTTGAGCTTCATGGCCTTGGAGTAGTCGGCCAGGTTTTTCTCGGTGGTGGTGCCGGATTGGACGCAGACCGTGGCGCCCTTGAGCTGCTTGGCACTGGTGATCTTGGACTTTTTGGTGACCATGAAGCCCTGGCCGTCGTAGTAGGTGACGCCGGTGAAGTTCAGGCCTAGCGAGGCGTCGCGGGTCAGGGTCCAGGTGGTGTTGCGCGACAGCACGTCGATTTCACCAGCCTGCAGGGCAGCAAAACGCTGCGAAGCGTTCAAGGGTGTCCACTTGACTTTGGTGGCGTCGTTCAGGACGGTGGCCGCGACGGCTTTGCAGAAATCGACGTCAAAGCCGGTCCAGTTGCCCTGGCTGTCAGCTGCAGCAAAACCAGGCAGGCTGGGGTTGACGCCGCAGATGACCTGGCCGCGTGCCTTGATGGCGTCAATGGTCTTGCCGGCGTGGGCCGGGGTGGCCGTCAGGGTGACCACGGCGGCCGCTGCGGCTGCCAGGGTGCTTAATTTGCTCAGTTTCATTGAAAAACTCCAGTTTAAAAAATTGAACCAACAGGGGGACCC
>CAJAXU010000127.1 GCA_903948045.1 uncultured beta proteobacterium
AGTCAGGCCGCAAGACAGCGCTGACCAGCGCGCTGGTGTCAATGACAACTCGCTTTCGTTCGCTCACCGCGATTCAAGCACCATGCTGACCACCTCCTCATCATTGAGTTTGCGTGCAGCAGGCGTCAATTTTTCGTCGGTCCTTGCAAAAAAAGCGTCAAAAACCTCAGAGGCACTACTTCGTTGACGACGCGCCTCCTGCAAATCCTTCATATCTTGCGGCGAAATAATGAAGGCCGCAGGCCGGCCATGCCGGGTGATGGTGACCGGCTCACGCTGGACGGTGTCAAGTAACTGACCGAACCGGTTTTGAGCTTCTACAGAGGTGATGGTGATCATGGCGTCGGCCTCCTAATACCAGCTAATTTGTACAGATTGGCTAGTTTATTCCAATTTAAGCCGGCAGCTCACTCAGCCGGCCCACCACCAACTGCAGCCGTCGCTGGCAGCGCGCCGCCAACGACGCGTCGTGCGTCACCAGCACAAAGGCGGTGCCCTGGCTCTGCGCCAGCTCCAGCATCAGGTCAAACACGCCGTGGGCGGTGCTGCGGTCCAGGTTGCCGGTGGGCTCGTCGGCCAGCACGCAGTCGGGTTGCGTCACCAGCGCGCGCGCGATCGCCACGCGCTGGCGCTCACCGCCTGAGAGTTCGGCCGGGCGGTGGTGCAGCCGCTCCTGCAGCCCGACCCGCGCCAGCATGGCGGCGGCCACTTCCGCCGCCTCTGGTCGGGGCAGACGCCGAATCCACAGCGGCATGGCCACGTTGTCCAGCGCCGAAAACTCGGGCAACAGGTGATGGAACTGGTAAACAAAGCCCAGATGCCGGTTGCGCAGCACGCCCTGCTGCTGCGGGCTCTGGCCGGCCAGATCCTGCCCCAGCAACTGCACTGCGCCGCTGCTGGGCGCATCCAGACCGCCGAGCAGGTGCAACAGCGTGCTCTTGCCCGAACCCGAGGCGCCCACAATCGCTAGCGTCTCGCCCCGGTGCACCTGCAGGTCCACGCCCTGCAGCACCGTCACATCCAGCCGGCCCTCCTGAAAACGCTTGGTCAGGGCCTGCGCCTGTAACACCAACGTATCACTCATAGCGCAGCGCCTCGGCCGGGTTGACGCGGCTGGCGCGCCAGCTGGGGTAGAGGGTGGCGACAAAGGCCAGCGCCAGCGAGATCAGGGCCACCGGCAGGATGTCGGCCTGCTGCGGGTCGCTCGGCATGCGGCTGATCAGGTAAATGTCCTTGGGCAGAAAGCTCGCACCCAGCAGCCGCTCCAGCGCCGGCACCAACACGTCGATGTTGAAAGCCACGCCCAGCCCCAACGCCAGGCCGGCCAGGGTGCCGATCACGCCCACCATCGCGCCCTGCACCACAAAAATACCCATGATGCTGCGCGGGCTGGCGCCCAGGGTGCGCAAAATGGCAATGTCGGCGCGCTTGTCGGTCACCGTCATCACCAGCGTCGACACCAGGTTGAAGGCGGCCACCGCCACGATCAGCGTGAGGATGATGAACATCATGCGTTTTTCCACCTGCACCGCGGCAAACCAGGTGCGGTTCTGGCGAGTCCAGTCGCGCACCAGCACTTGCGGCCCTAGACGCAGCGCCAGTTCGGCCGCCACCTCGCGTGCCTGGTGCAGGTCGCGCAGTTTAAGGCGCACGCCGCTGGCGCCTTCCAGCCGAAAAATACGCGCCGCGTCGTCCACATGCATCAGCACCAGGCTGGCGTCGTACTCATAGTGACCCGAATCAAAGGTGCCCACCACCGTCATCTGCTTGAGCCGGGGCAGCACGCCGGCCGGCGTCACCTGGCCGCCCGGCGCCACCAGCGTGACCGGATCACCGGCGCGCACGCCCAGGGCACGGGCCAGTTCCCCACCCAGCACCACGCCAAATTCACCGGGGCGCAGGCGCAGCAGGGCGCCACCGCCGGGCTGCTGCACCAGGTCGGTGACGCGCGGCTCCAGGGCTGGGTCGATGCCGCGCACCATGGTGCCTTTCATGTCCTCACCCCGCGCCAGCAGGGCCTGGGTTGCTATAAAAGGTGCAGCACCCAGCACTTGCGGATGAGCCCCTACCGTAGCCAGGGTACCCGCCAGGTCAGGCAGGGCGGCGCCATCGGCCGCATAGATTTCGATGTGCGAGACCACGCCCAGCATGCGGTCGCGCACCTCTTTCTGAAAACCATTCATCACACTGAGCACGATGATCAGCGCTGCCACACCCAGCGCGATGCCCAGCATGGACACGCCCGAGATGAACGAGATGAAGCCGTTGCGCCGGGTGGCGCGGCCCGCCCGGGTGTAGCGCCAGCCAAGAATGAGCTCAAAGGGAAGTTGCATGGCTCCAGCGGTTTAAAAACAGCTGCCATTGTGGCACCCGCCGGCACCGCTCGATACCGGACAATGCCGGTATGCACCTTCTGATCCCGTTTGCGTTTGCCAGCTCCGAGGGCTGTGCGCAGGCTTTCCACCAGCTCAAGCTGCCCGCCCTGCAAGCGCTGCTGGCGCGCCTGACGCCACTGACCCCCGACCGCGGCGATGAATTCAGCCTGACGCCGCCGCACGAGCGCGCCCTGGCGCAGGCGCTGGGCCTGAATGGGGCCGACGGCCGCCTGCCCTGGGCCGCCCTGCAAGCGCGCAGCACCGAGGGCGCCTGGGCCTTCGTCAGCCCCTGCCACTGGCAAATCGGCGCCCTGCACATTGCCATGCACCACGCGCCGCTGCCGCAGTTCAGTGCAGACCAGTCGCAGGCCATGCTGGCCGCCATGCAGCCCTACTTTGCCGAGGACGGGATCACACTCAGTTTTGAGCAGCCGCAGCGCTGGCTGGCGCAGGGCGAGATCTTTCGCAACTTGGCCACCGCCTCGCTGGACCGAGTGGCCGGGCGACAGGTGGACAGGTGGATGCCCGACTCAGCCGCCGCCAGCAGCCTGCGCCGCCTGCAAAGCGAGATGCAGATGCTGCTCTACACCCACCCCATCAATGAAGCGCGCAGCCAGCAAGGCCTGCTGCCGGTCAACTCGTTCTGGCTGCACGGCAGTGGCGCTTTGGCAGCACTGCCCAGCCCGCCCGCCGGCAGCACCCCGCCGCAGGTGGCCACCGCCCTGCGCGAACCGGCACTGGCAGAAGACTGGGCGGCCTGGGCCCAGGCCTGGCAGGCCCTGGACGCCGGCGCCGTGACCGCCTTGCATACCGAACTGGCGGCGGGCCGCCCGGCGCGGCTGACCCTGTGTGGCGAGCGCCAGGCGCAAAGCTGGGTCGTCCAACCGCAACCGATTTGGCAAAAATTTATGAACAAAATCCGGCCCCAGCCCTTATCCAGCCTCATTGAGAAGCTATGAAACTTATAGCAAGAGACATTCCACCGCGCAGCGTCTGGGCGCTGGAGCAGGCCGGCGTGCACCCGCTGCTGGCGCAGCTGTATGCCGCGCGCGGCGTACAAACCCCGCTCGAGCTCGACGACGCACTGGCCCATTTGCTACCGCCAGCCGAACTGCTGGGCAGTGGCGCCGCTGCCACCCTGCTGGCCGATGCCATCGCCGCTGACCAACGCTTGTGCATCGTGGCCGATTACGACTGTGACGGCGCCACCGCCTGCGCGGTGGCAGTGCGCGGCCTGCGCCTGCTGGGGGCGCGCCATGTGCACTACCTGGTGCCCGACCGCGTGGTGGACGGCTACGGCCTCACACCCCCCATTGCCGAGCGGGTCAAGGCCAGTGGCGCTGATGTGCTGATCACGGTGGACAACGGCATTGGCAGCATCGCCGGGGTGGCCACTGCGCGCGCGCTCGGCCTGCGCGTGCTGGTGACCGACCACCACCTGCCGGCGGTGCTGAACGGCCAGACCGTGCTGCCCGAAGCCGATGTGATCGTCAACCCCAACCAGCCGGGCTGCGGCTTTGCCAGCAAGGCCATCGCCGGGGTGGGCGTGATGTTTTATGTGCTGCTGGCGCTGCGCGCCGAGCTGCGCCAGCGCGGCGTGTTTGACGCGGCCAGCCAGCCCAAGCTGGATGCGCTGCTGCCGCTGGTGGCCATGGGCACGGTGGCCGACGTGGCCAAGCTGGACGCCAACAATCGCCGCCTGGTGTCGCAAGGGCTCAAGCGCATTCGCGCC
>CAJAXU010000128.1 GCA_903948045.1 uncultured beta proteobacterium
GGCAATCACGTCGATACCAACCGGGCCAAACAGCAGCCGTTGGGCCTCGGCCACAACGCGGTGGCCCGGCCCGACGTTGATGTCGGCCGGCCGGCCGGTGAACAGGCCGTGCGCCAAGGCCGCCACGCCCTGCACGCCACCCAGTGCCAGCACCGTGCTGACGCCGCAGATCTGCATGGCGTACAGGATGGCGGGGTGGATGCCGTGCTGCGCATGCGCCGGCGTGGTGGCAATGATGTGGCGCACCCCGGCCACCGACGCCGTGCCCACGCTCATGATGGCGCTGGCGGCATGGGCATAGCGGCCGCCCGGCACATAGCAGCCGGCCGTCTGACACGGGATCAGCCGCTGGCCCACCATCAGGCCCGGCATCAGCTCGGCGGAAAACTCCTGCATCGAGTCACGTTGGCGCCGGGCAAAGTCCTGCACCCGGTCGCGCGCAAAGCGGATGTCGTCCTTGACGCCGGCGCTCAGCGCGGCCTCGGCCCGGGCAAAGGCATCGGGCGCCACCACCACCGGTCCCTGCCAGCCATCGAGCTCGGCCGCATAGGCCTGGGCCACCGGCTCGCCGCCGGCCGCAATGGCGTCAAGCATGGTACGCACCGTCTCGGCGGTGGTGGTATCACGGGCAATGGCGGGCGGCTGGGCCTGCTTGAGGTAGTGGATCGGCATGCCAACCATGGTAAACAGGCCCGCCGGCTGCGCCTAATGCCAGTTGCCATCAATCGATAGGGCCAGAACCTTGCCCGGTCCCGACCCACCGCCCTAGGACGATGGCGGCTGCTTGCCCTGACTCGGGTCAAAGTCAATCAGGTTGTCCAGGTCCAGCGACGGTTCGGCGCCGGCCTGTGCTGGCCCAGCTGACGGCGCGCCAGGGCCTGGCGTCGGCAGGGGAGCAGGCATGGGCGCGGGCTGAACAGCGTCTGGCAATGGTTGGCTTGGCACGGCCGCTGCCGCAGCCGTCACAGGCAGGATGGGCGCGAGGGACCGGTCCAGGTCGGCAGCCGGCTCGGTCTGGGCCATGGCGGAATGCCGCCACCATTCGCCACGGTCGGCCTGCAGGCGCCGCAAGCGGCGCCACAGCGAGGCAACGGCAAGCAGGCTGGCGAGCACCAGCGCCACCAGGCCGTAGATCAGCTCCATGGGTACACGCTCGGACTCGGTTTGTTGCAGGCGCGACTTCATCTCAGTCAGGCTGGTCTCCAGGCGCGCCGAACGGGCCAGCGCGGCTTTCATGTCGCGTTCCAGCGCCTGGATTTTTTGCGCTGCCAACGCTGCGGCGTCTTCAGCGGCCGCTGCGGCCGAAGCGGAGGCGGAGGCCGCGACAGCAGCAGCAGCAGAGGTTGGTGCCACGGCTGCCGCCGGCGCAACGCCAACGGGTTTGTCGACACGATCAGCGCGCGGGACAGCGGGGCTCAGGGTCAAACGCGGGCCGGCCGGCTGGGCGGGGCGAGCGGGCATGTCGGCGACGGGGGCAGGTGCCGGCTTGGTTGCCGCCGGCGCGCTGGCGGGTTTGGCCGCCGGTTGCGACTGAGCTAGGGTGGCGGTTGAGCCATTGGGGCCGCCGACTCTGGCAGTGGCTGGCGCCGCAGCGCTGGCGGGGGCCAGTGGCTGGCTATTGAAGCCCGCGGCTGGTCCGTTGGCCACGGGGGTCGGCGTCGCCGCTGCGGCGACAGGCGCAGCTGGTTCAACCAGCGCAGCCGGCGCCACCAACGGAACCACCGGGGCCAACACTTCCACCGGCGGGTCGGCCAGCAACACGTAACGTCGCGTGGTCTTTTGAGCGCAGCCGGCACGCAGCAATACGGTCACCACAGGCTCATCAACTGGGGTCAAGGACACAATGCGGGCGGTGGCGATCTGGCCGGCAGGCACTGCATCCAGCGTCAACCGAACCAGGCGCTGATCCTGGCGGGCATCGGCGTGGAAGACCTCCACATCCAGACACAAGGCGGCACTGTCTTCACCGGGGTCGGTCTGGATCTGTACCGAGACTTCAAGCGGACGGCCAATCAGTGCGGCGCCCTGCAAGCGCCCCAGGCCCAAGGCCTGCGCTTCCAACACGCCCGCGCACAGCAGCAGCCAAAATAATGTGGCTTTGACGTCGATGGAGACCTTCTGTGTCATTTAACATCCAATTGTGAGCCCACTTGTCAGCAAACCTATCTATGGAGAACCATTATGCCCACGTACCACATTGAAATGATGGAGGGTCGCACCATCGAGCAAAAACGCCGACTGGTGCAGGAGATCACCCGCATCACGGTAGAGGTACTGGGTGGATCGCCCGACTCGGTGGACATCCTGATCACTGATGTGAAACGGGAAAACTGGGCCACTGGTGGCCAGCTCTGGACCCAGCCGCGAAGTTGAACCGGAAAATTTAGTTTGCGCGAGCCCCGCCGCGACACGCGCACCGTACACTTCTCCCATGTGCCAATTGCTTGGGATGAACAGCCGACTGCCCGCCAGCCTGACGCTGAGCTTCACCGGGTTTTCCCAGCGTGGCGGCTGTACCGACCACCATGCCGATGGCTGGGGCATTGCGTTTTTTGAGAGTGACGGCAGCGACCCAGGCCGTGGCGTGCGTTACTTTGTCGACAAGGAAGGGGCCGCCACCTCGCCGATTGCGCACATGCTGCGCAGCTACCCGATCAAGAGCCATAACGTGGTGGCCCATGTGCGAAAAGCAACGGTCGGCGCGGTCAACCTGGAAAACTGCCACCCCTTTGTGCGCGAGCTGTGGGGCCGCTACTGGGTGTTTGCCCACAACGGCGACCTGAAAGACTACGCGCCAGCATTGCACGGCAATTTCCGCCCGGTCGGCAGCACCGACAGCGAACTGGCGTTTTGCTGGCTGCTGCAGGAGCTAGCCAAGTCCCACGCCGGCGTGCCCAGCGTGGCCGAATTGACCCTGACGCTGGCTGAACTGGTCCCGCAGATCGCGCGCCATGGCACCTTCAATTTTTTGCTGAGTAATGGTCAGGCGCTGTGGGCGCACGCCAGCACCAAGCTGCACTATGTGCTGCGCCAGCACCCGTTCACCCAGGTGCATCTGAAGGACGATGATGTCAGCGTCGACCTGTCCGAGCTCAATGGCCCGCAGGACCGGCTGGCGATTGTGGTGACCGAACCGCTCACCACCAATGAAGACTGGGTGGCGATGGTGCCGGGCGAGCTGCGCGTGTTCGCCGACGGCATCACCGAATCGCGCGGCGCGGCAACACCAATGAACGCACCGGCGGTGAACCTGCCAGCGGTGGCGCTGGCCTGACGGCTCAGCGCTGCAGCGCCTGGGTCAGGGCCTGAATAAACAGGGCGGCCACATCACAGCCGGTCTGGTCAAAAATCTCCTGAAAGCAGGTCGGGCTGGTGACGTTGATCTCGGTCAAGCTGTCGCCAATGATGTCCAGGCCCACCAGCAGCAGGCCACGGCTGTGCAGCACAGGGCCGAGCGACTCGGCAATGAAACGGTCCCGTGCGCTCAGCGGTTGCGCCACACCCTTGCCACCCACCGCCAGGTTGCCGCGCACCTCGCCGCCCTGCGGAATGCGCGCCAGGCAAAACGGCACCGGCTGGCCGCCAATCACCAGCACCCGCTTGTCGCCCAGCGCAATGTCGGGCAGGAACTTTTGCACCATCACCGTCTGCTGGCCCTCGCGGTTCAGGGTTTCGGTGATGCTGCCCAGGTTCAGGCCGTCGTCCTTGACGCGAAAGATGCCGGCGCCGCCCATGCCGTCGAGCGGCTTGAGAATGATGTCGCGGTGCTCGGCATGAAAGCGCCGGATGTCCGCTGGGTCCCGCGTCACCAGCGTCGGGCCGATGAACTGCGGAAACTCTAGGATCGACAGTTTCTCGGGGTGGTCCCGCAGGGCCCGCGACTTGTTGAACACCCGTGCGCCCTCGCGCTCGGCTTGCTCTAGCAGGTGGGTGGCGTAGAAGTACTCGCTGTCAAACGGCGGGTCCTTGCGCATCACCACAGCGTCAAAATCCTTCAGCGCCTGCGGCCGCTCGTCAGGCGCCTGCTGCGCCGCGCTGTACCACCGCACCGGATCGCCAGTGAGGGTGATGTCGCGCACATAGGCCGTCACCGGGCCGCCGCGCTGCCACATCAGGTCACGCACCTCGCACACGCTGATGGCATGGCCACAGCGTTGGGCCTCGCGCATCATGGCAAAGGTGGTGTCCTTGTAGATCGCGAAGGAGTCCAGGGGGTCAGCAACAAATAGGAGGTTCATTGGGGTTCAAGGGCGGTTTCGCCCGTACTGTTGCACAAAAAGTGTGAGCGCGCCGGCTAGCACGCCCCAGAAGGCGGCGCCGACACCCGCGATGACGACACCGCTGAGGGTGACCAAAAAGGTGACCAACGCCGCCTCGCGGTGGTCGTCCTCGCGCAGCGCCACATGCAGCGCACTGCCAATGGTGCCCAGCAGCGCCAGCCCGGCGATGGCCGCGATCAGTTCTTTGGGGAAGGCGGTGAGCACCGCCACGATGGTGGCACCAAACAAACCGATCAACACATACCAGGCACCGCAGACCACGGCGGCGGTGTAACGCCGCTGCGGGTCGGGGTGGGCCTCACGGCCCATGCAGATGGCGGCGGTGATGGCGCTCAGGTTCAGGGCAAACGCCCCAAACGGCGCCAGCAGCAAAGTGGCCACGCCGGTCAAGGTGAGGATTTTGGAGATCGGGATGCCACTGCCCGGCGCCGCACCCGGCGCCTGGCCGAAGCCGGCTGCCTGGATCGCCGCCACACCCGGCAAGTTTTGAGAGGCCATGGTCACCACAAACAGCGGCAGGGCCAGGCTGATGGCTGCACTCAGCGTGAACACGGGCGCCACGAACACCGGCATTGTCAAGGAAAATTCGACCCTAGCCCCCGTGAATCCTTGGGTAGCAGCTACAAATATAATAGCAATGAACAAGGTCAGCGGCACCGCGTAGCGTGGCAGCACCCGTTTACCGACTAGGTAAGTGGCCAACATCAGCAGCACCAGTGGCAAGGCGGTTTGCGCCGCCACAAAGGCCTGCAGACCAAACCGGGTCAGCACACCCGCGAGCAGGCCAGAGGCAATGGCCAGCGGCAGGTGGTTCATGATGCGCTCAAACCAGCCGGTCACGCCAAACAGGGTGATCAGCGCGGCGCAAACCATGAAGGCGCCCACCGCCTCCGCCATGGAATAGCCACCCGCCAGACCGGCCGTGGCCAGCACGGCGGCACCCGGCGTGCTCCAGGCCACCATCACCGGTTTGCGCAACCACAGCGAGGGGCCCAGGCTGCACAAGCCCATGCCCAGGCTGAGCGCCCACAGCCAAGAACTGACCTGCGCCGGCGTGGCCCCAAACGCCAGCGCGGCCTGAAACACAATCGCCACCGTACTGGTAAACCCCACCAGCACCGCGACAAAGCCGGCGCTGAACGTGGACAGGCTCAGGTCCCGAAAAAAACGCATCGGGCCGGCCTAGATTTCGATCTTGGAACCGAGCTCAACCACCGAGTTGTTCGGCAACTTGAGAAAGTCAGCCGCGGCACTGGCATTGCGGTGCATCTGGGCAAACAGCTTTTCGCGCCACTGCGCCATGCCGCCGCCAATGGTGGGAATGACGGTGTCGCGCGAGAGGAAATAACTGGTTGTCATGGCGTCGAGCTCGCAGCCCCGGCCCTTGAGTTGCTGCAGGGCCTTGGGCAGGTCGGGGTCGTTCTTGAAGCCGTAATGCACCACCACCTGCCAGCAATCGTGCCCCAGCGGCTCGATCTCGACCCGTTTGTCCATGCCGATCCACGGCACCTCGTGGTTGCGCACGGTGACAAACAGGTTGTTTTGGTGCAGCACCTTGTTGTGCTTGAGGTTGTGCAGCAGGGCGTTGGGCACGGTACCCGGCTCGGCCGTCAGGAACACGGCCGTGCCCTCCACCCGCACCGGCGGGCTGACAAACACCGCTTCCAGAAAGCTGGGCAGGTCGATCGCATCGTCACGCAGGCTGGCATTGAGCAGGCGCCGGCCATCGTGCCAGGTCATCATCAGGATAAAAATGGCGCCGCCAAGCAGCAGCGGGAACCAACCGCCATCGAGCAGCTTCAACATGTTGGAGGCCCAGAAGGCCAGGTCCACCACGAAGAAAAAGCCGGTCGCGGCGAGGCACAGGGCCAGCGGGTAGTTCCAACGGTAGCGAATGACGTAGAACGTCAAAATCGTGGTGATCAGCATGTCGGTACAAACCGCAATGCCATAAGCCGCCGCCAGGTTGCTCGACGACTTGAACAGCACCACCGCCAGCACAATGGCCACGAACAGGCCCCAGTTGACGAAGGGCAGGTAAATCTGGCCGGTTTCCTTGACGCTGGTGTGCTGCACTTGCAGCCGCGGCAGGTAGCCCAGCTGGATCACCTGCTTGGTGACCGAAAAGGCGCCGGAGATCAGCGCCTGCGAGGCAATCACCGTGGCCATGGTGGCCAGCACCACCAGCGGCACCAAGGCCCAGTCAGGCGCCATCAGGTAGAACGGGTTCTTGACGGCTGCCGGGTTCTTCAGCAGCAGCGCGCCCTGGCCAAAATAGTTCAGCGTCAGCGCCGGCATGACGATCGCAAACCAGGCGACCCGGATCGGCTTCTTGCCAAAATGGCCCATGTCGGCGTACAGCGCCTCGCCCCCGGTGACGCACAGCACCACCGCGCCCAGAATGATGAAGGTAATGCCCGGGTTGTGCCACATGAACCCCAACGCGTAATGCGGGCTGATGGCCCACAAAATGGCCGGATTGGACTGGATATGAACCAGCCCGAGCAGGGCGATGCAGGCAAACCAGACCAGGGTGATTGGCCCAAAAAACTTGCCGATGCCGCTGGTGCCGCGTTTTTGCACTGCGAACAGGCAAAACAGGATGATCAGGGTCAGCGGAATCACATAGCGCTTGAAGGCCGGCGACACCACCTCCAAACCTTCCACCGCCGACAGCACCGAGATGGCCGGGGTAATCACACCGTCGCCGTAAAACAGACAGGTGCCAAAGATGCCGACCACCAGCAACACCCGACGCAACTGGGGTTTGTCCTTGACCGACTGAGAGGCCAGCGCCAGCATGGCCACCAGCCCCCCCTCACCGTTGTTGTCAGCCCGCAGCACCAGCAGCACGTACTTGAGCGAGACGATGACGGTCAGCGTCCAGAAAAAAATCGACAGGATGCCGTAGACGTTATCAGGGGTGAAGGGCACGTGTCCGGAGCCGAACACTTCTTTGACCGCGTACAGCACACTGGTGCCGATGTCGCCGTAAACCACGCCGATGGCGCCCAGCGTGAGCGCAGTGAGAGACGATTTGGATGCTGACACACATTGACCCCGGCCCACTAATCAGCCGGAGTTCCATTCCATAGGGGATCGCCATTGTGCGCCCCTTGCCCGGAACTGCAAGCATCTCCGGCGACTGCCCACATGATCAAGGTGTAATTGTTGCAATGCAGCAACTGATCTGCCGCTTTGGAGTGAACTCCGACCTCATGCGTAGGTTTCGGCCTCTGGGTCGGTGGCTTCGAGCTCATAGCTGGCGGCCAGCATCGCCGCCCGCGCCACCACACCGTACATGTAGAACCGGTTCGGCGCACTGGCGCCGGGCTTGACGCCGGGTTGAGGCAAATGGGTGCTTTGCTCAAAGGCCAGCGGCACAAAGCTGGCGCCCGGCGCGCACAGGTCTTCGTCTTCACTGCGGTCGGCATGGATGCGGTAAAACCCGCCCACCACATAGCGGTCCATCATGTAGACCACCGGCTCAGCCACCGCATCGTCGATGCGCTCCCGGGTCAAGACCCCTTCTTGCACCAGCAGCGCCTGCGGGCCGGCACCGGGCGCAGCCAGTTGCAGGGTCTGCGCTAGATCGGCCACGTTGCGCGCATCGCGCACTGTCACGATGCCCATGCCGCGGCTGCCGTCGTCGGCTTTGACCACCACAAAGGGTTTTTCCTTGATGCCGTATTCCTTGTACTTGCGCCTGACCTTCGTCAGCAGCGCGTCGACCTGACTCGCCAGGCTGTCCAGCCCAACCGACGTCCCCAGATCCACCGCGCCACCGCGCTCAAACAGCGGGTTGATCAGCCAAGGGTCTGCACCGAGCAGTTTGCCGAGCCGCTTGGCGACTTCTTCGTAGCTTTTGCAATGGACGCTCTTGCGCCGCGTCGCCCAGGCCGCGTGCAGGGGCGGCAGCAGGTACTGTTCATGAATCTCCTCCAGGATGCCGGGCACACCGGCGCTCAGGTCGGTGTTGAGCAGGATCGTGCAGGGGTCAAAGTCTTTCACACCCAGCCGCCGTTTGCCGCGGATCACCGGCTCCAGCGTGACCGTGTCGCCGTTGGGCAGCTCGATCGTGGTGGTTTTTGTGATGCTCGGGTCGATGGAGCCAATGCGCACATTGAGCCCGGCCATGTGAAAAATTTGCCGCAAGCGCGCTACATTGGCGAGGTAGAAGGTGCTCTGCAACTGGTTGTCCGGGATGACCAGCAGGTTGCGCGCTTCCGGGCATATTTTCTCGATAGCGGCCATCGCCGCCTGCACCGCCAGTGGCAGCATCTCAGTCGTCAGGTTGTTCCAACCGCCCGGAAACAGGTTGGTTTCGGTTGGCGCCAATTTGAAGCCCGCATTGCGCAAATCGACCGCGCTGTAAAACGGCGGCGTGTGCTCCATCCACTCCAGGCGAAACCAGCGCTCAATCGCCGGCATCGAATCCAACACGCGTTGCTCAAGCTCATTGACGGGGCCAGTCAAGGCGGTAACCAGGTGCGGAACCATGGCGTTCTTTCTGAAGGGGGAACAATCTGCCGTTATAGGCCAATCGTAGCTGGGGGCTAATTGAGTGTAATCAAGCCCGCGCCAGGCGGCGCCACCATTACCCCGGGCAGCGCAGCGCTAAGCCCCCAAGGAGCGATCTGGCACCAGCACGCAGCCATTGATCAGCCAGCGGCCATCGGCCTGGCGCTGCAGCGTGTACATGGCCAGCCAGGACTGGCCGGCGGCATCCTTCAGCTGCACCGGCTGCACCACCGCCGCATCCAGCGCCCTGGGCGACAGGAACAACACTTTGGCCGGCCGGTACACCGCCGGGTAGGCTTGGCGGACCATGGCCAAAAAATTGGCGGGCGTCTCAAACATGGTACGGATGGTGAGCGTGGCGAAGGAAAACGCCCGCTCCGCGTCGTCGGCAGCAAATGCCGCCAGCTGGGCCTGCACGGTGGCCTGCACCGCCTGCGCATTCTCGGCACTGACCTCAGCCCGGGCCGGTGCCGCGAGCAAGCCCGCGCCAAGCGCCCACACCAGCACAGTGGCGCGGAACACAGCAAACAGATGACGCATGGCGGTTCTCCATGAAAGTGAACAGGATGCCATGATGCCGCAAAAGGCACTGCCCCGCATCGCTCACGGCGATGGCTCTGACCAGCCCGCCCGTCAACCCCGCACTTCGCCCTCGCCCAGCACCACATACTTGAGCGAGGTCAGGCCTTCGAGGCCGACCGGCCCGCGGGCGTGAAACTTGTCGGTGGAGATGCCGATTTCGGCGCCGAGCCCGTACTCGAAGCCGTCGGCGAAGCGGGTGCTGGCGTTCACCATCACGCTGGCTGAGTCAACCTCGCGCAAAAAGGCCTGGGCATGCATGTGGTCGCGCGTGATGATGGCGTCGGTGTGGTGGCTGGAGTAGCGGTTGATGTGGGCAATGGCCTCGTCCAGCCCGGCCACCACCTTGATGCTGATGATGGGCGCCAGGTACTCCTCGCTCCAGTCGCTCACTTGCGCCGGCACTAGATTTGCTACAGTATTAGTAGCTACACCTTCAAGCGCAGCAAGGGCTGGAGCCCGATTTGACTCAAAGATGGCCAGAGTCTCAGGGCAGCCCCGCATCTCGACCCCCTTGGCCGCAAAGATGGCTGCCATGCGCGGCAAAAATTCTTGAGCCACACCCCGCGCCACCAGCAGGCTTTCTGCGGCATTGCAGGGGCTGTATTTTTGGGTCTTGGCGTTATCGGTGACTTTGAGCGCCATGGCCATGTCGCAGGGGTCGTCCACATACACA
>CAJAXU010000129.1 GCA_903948045.1 uncultured beta proteobacterium
AGGCCGAAGGCGCCATGGACGCCGGCAACATGCTCAAACCCGCCCTGGCGCGTGGTGAGTTGCACTGCGTGGGCGCCACCACGCTGGATGAGTACCGCAAGTACATTGAAAAAGACGCCGCGCTGGAGCGCCGCTTCCAACAAATCCTGGTGGGCGAGCCCACCGTGGAAGCCACCATCGCCATCCTGCGTGGCCTGCAGGCCCGGTTTGAGACCCACCACGGCGTGCAGATCACCGACCAGGCCATCGTGGCCGCCGCCGAGCTGAGCCACCGCTATATCACCGACCGTTTTCTGCCCGACAAGGCGATTGACCTGATCGACGAGGCGGCCTCCAAGATCAAGATCGAGCTCGACTCCAAGCCCGAGGTGATGGACAAGCTTGATCGGCGCCTGATCCAGTTGCAGATCGAGCGTGAAGCGGTGCGACGCGAGAATGACGAGGCCTCGCAAAAGCGCTTTGGCCTGATCGAAGAAGAAATCGGCAAGTTACAAAAAGAGATCGCTGACCTGGACGAGATCTGGAAGGCCGAAAAGGCCCAGGCGCAAGGTTCCAAAACCATCATGCAAGAGGTGGAAAAACTGCGCTTCCAGATCGAGGAGCTGACGCGCAAGGGCGACTTCAACAAGGCCGGTGAGCTGCGCTACGGCAAGCTGCCGGTGTTGGAGAAACAGCTCAAGGACGCGCAGGCCCAGGAGGCCGGTAAGGCGAAAAGCGCCAAGGACGGCGGCCGCCCGCAGTTGCTGCGCACCATGGTCGGCGCCGAAGAAATTGCCGAGGTGGTCAGCCGCGCCACCGGCATCCCGGTGGCCAAGATGCTGCAGGGCGAAAAAGACAAGCTGCTGCTGATGGAAGCCCGCCTGCACCAGCGGGTGGTGGGGCAGGACGAAGCCATCACCGCGGTGGCCAATGCGATCCGGCGTTCCCGCGCCGGCTTGTCAGACCCGAACCGCCCGACCGGCTCCTTCCTGTTCCTGGGCCCGACCGGTGTCGGCAAGACCGAGCTGTGCAAAACCTTGGCGGGCTTTTTGTTTGACTCCGAGGACCACCTGATCCGCATCGACATGAGCGAGTTCATGGAGAAGCATTCGGTGGCGCGGCTGATCGGCGCGCCACCGGGCTATGTGGGCTACGAGGAGGGCGGCTACCTGACCGAGGCGGTGCGGCGCAAACCCTACAGCGTGCTGCTGCTCGACGAGGTGGAAAAAGCCCACCCGGATGTGTTCAACGTGCTGCTGCAGGTGCTGGACGACGGCCGCCTGACCGACGGCCAGGGCCGCACCGTGGACTTCAAAAACACGGTGATTGTGATGACCAGCAACATCGGCTCGCACCTGATCCAAAGCATGGTGGGGCAGGACAGCGAGGACATCAAGGACGCCGTGACCGGGGAGTTGAAGAACCACTTCCGGCCCGAATTTTTGAACCGCATCGACGAGACCGTGGTGTTCCATGCCCTGTCGGCCGAGCACATCGCCTCCATCGCTGCGATCCAGATCCAGGTGCTGCAAGCGCGCCTGGCCAAGCTGGACCTGGTGCTGGAAGTGTCACCCGCGGCATTGGCCGAGCTGGCCAAGGTCGGGTTCGACCCGGTGTTTGGTGCTCGGCCGCTCAAACGCGCGATCCAGCAACGCATCGAGAACCCGCTGTCCAAGCTGCTGCTCGAAGGCCGGTTTGCGCCGAAAGACGTGATCCCGGTCGACGTGGACCCGATCCGTGCGCCTGGGCAGTTCAGCTTTGAGCGGGTGGTGCATTGACTTTTTTCGCTTGCCGGCAATCGCATTAGGTCGGCCGGGTCAGGGGGCTGTGTGGGCGAGCTGCAGGGGCCGACGGCGCGCCGCCGCTCGTGTCCCTCCGCCCAGCGGGCTCCTTCCTTGACCACGCTGCGACACGCCAACGGCCCCGGCAGCAGGTGATGGGTGGGCGCGCCAGCTGTGGGTGCAGAAGTACACCAGCACGCCTGTAATTCCTCGAAACCGCGCCTCTTTGCACGACGTACCAACCACCGTCCCAGATCAGGTCGGTGCGGCGTTCGGCGCAGCGGCATCAAGGAGGAGACCGCAGGGCGGGGGACAGCCGCGGAGCCGAATGCTGCGCCGGCCTGATCACCCAAAGGGGCCATGGATCCCCGTTTGCACGGGGATGACGGGTCAAACACGGGGATGACGGATCTAATGCGGGGAGGACGGGTCTAAGCCAGGCGTGTCAGGCCTAAACCAGGTCCAGCGCCAACAAGGCCGGCAGCCGTGCCTTCATGGCGCCCGCAATTGCCCCGTTTTTGACCATGCCCTGCACCGCCTGCATGTCAGACGCCAGGCTGCGGTCTTGCATCATGGCGGCGGACACGCTGCGCACCTTGCTGTGCACTGCTTCCAGCGCGTCAGAGCTGCGCAGCGGCCGCAAAAATTCGATGCCCTGGGCTGCGGCCAGCAGCTCGATGGCCACGATGTGCGCGGTGTTGTCCAGCATGGGCTGCAGGCGCCGGGCGGCAAAGGTGGCCATGGACACATGGTCCTCCTGGTTGGCCGAGGTCGGCAGGCTGTCCACACTGGCCGGGTGCGCCAAAGACTTGTTCTCAGAGGCCAGTGCGGCGGCCGTCACGTGCACGATCATGAAGCCGGAATTCAGCCCCGGCTCGGGCGTTAGGAACGGCGGCAGGCGCGACACCACGGTGTCGACCAGCATGGCAATGCGGCGCTCGGTGATGGCGCCAATCTCGGCAATCGCCACCGCCAGCGCGTCGGCTGCCAGCGCCACCGGCTCGGCGTGGAAATTGCCGCCCGAC
>CAJAXU010000130.1 GCA_903948045.1 uncultured beta proteobacterium
CCGGGCAAAGGCGGCGATGGTGTCGGCAATGTCGGCGTCGCTCATGGGCTCGGCGATTTTTTTGCCGGGCGAGGACAGGCCCGACGGCGAATCCCAGGGGCCGGGCGGCTGCCAGCTGGTGCGCCGGTTGCGCACCGCGCCCACATGCCAAAGCTGCGGCGCCATCAGGCCACCCACGGCGTGCACGCCGTCAATCACCTTTTGCCAGCCGGCCAGCGCATCGTCGCCCCAGAAGCGCGGCACATTGGGGTCGTTGGACGACGCCGGACGCTCGACCACCGTGCCCTCGGACACGATCAAACCCACCGCACCGTCGGCGCGGCGGCGGTAATACGCCGTCACCTCGTCAGTCGGCACGCCGCCGGGCGAGAACGAGCGCGTCATCGGCGCCATCACGATGCGGTTGGGCAGCTGCAGGCTCTTGCAGCTGAAGGGGGAGAACAGGGATTGGGTGGGGGACATCACGCGAGCTTGCAGTTTTAAGAGGCTGGAGTATCCCGTACAACACGGGCTAGCCTGCCGCCTGCGCCCGCAGGCTCTGTTTCAACGATTAGCCGCCCCAATGCCTGCCGGCTCTGCCAAATCAAACTGAACCACTGCTTCTACCAATTTTCCATCGCGGGCCACCACCAGTGGCGTGCCTGTGCGCGCTGCCAGCGCGCGGGCGCTTTGAGCTGCGCGGACCAACGCAGCGGGTGCCGCTTGCATGTCGGCGTCTGGCAGCCGAGAAACGAGCGTTGAACTCAATACGGCACTCATGGGTTGCTTCCTTCCTCAAGTAACAGGGGCGGGTCGCCACCATTGTCAAACAACTGCCAAAAATCGACACGGCGGCGGTAGATGTCATGAAAATTGGCTAAACCTGCAGAAAAACGGCGGCTAATGGTGTCGATAGGAATATCGTGCCCACCCTGACGAACGCGGTTTGCCACGCGGGCGACGGCCTCTTCGACCGATCCTAGAGATAAGAATATCAGCTTCACGGAATAGCCATTGGTACGCCAGGCGTCAATCATGGGCGCATAGGTGCGACCCGAAAGCGTCGTCTCGAACGCAAAACTTCGTCCTTCAGCAGTGTGATGCGAGAGCTCTTGCAACATCAAACGGCCCGCCCTAAAGGCCACAGCCTGAGGTTGAAACGGCGCAATACCAGCGGCAATCAGGTCGGCATTTACGAAGATTGGGCAGTCCGCTTCAAAGGGCAAAAATTCTCGAGCAAAAGTGGTCTTGCCTGCGCCATTGGGACCGGCGATGATGACGACCTTTTTCTGCGGGCTCATACGCCCCATTTCCCAATCATTAGGCAGTTTAGACCCAGCACCGGCATGGCGTATTCGGTGGCGGTGAGGTTGGAGTTGGCGCGCTGCTGGTCAGCCGCTTCCCACAGGCTGGCTTCGACTTGGGCGATGTTGTGAAATGCGTTGGCGGTCATGCGGTTTGTCTTGTTATGGGCCCGTTGCCAGCCCTCCTTTTGCGCTGAATTTAGCATGCGGGCACCGGATAGAGCACACAATCGTGGTGTGTCTTGCCATTGCCACTGGTAACGGGTCGTCAAGCCCCATCACCATGAACCCATCCAAACCCCTCCCCCCTGGTCCAGCCTTGACAAACCACCTGCCGCACGAGCGCGCCGATACGCCGCCGCTGGGCCTGTTGCAAGCGCCAACCCGGCACCTGTTTTTTACCGGCAAGGGCGGCGTTGGCAAGACCTCGCTGTCGGCAGCGGTAGCGCTGTACCTGGCGGATGCGGGCCAGCGCGTGCTGCTGGTGAGCACGGATGCGGCGTCCAACCTGGACGAGATGCTGGGCGTGCAGCTCAGCAACCAGGCGGTGCCCGTGCCTGGCGCACCGGGGCTGTCAGTGCTCAACATTGACCCGACCGACGCGGCCGAGGCCTACCGGCAACGGGTGGTGGCGCAGATGGCCGCTGGCGCCAGCGCCAGCGAGATCGCCACGGTGCGCGAGCAGCTGTCTGGCGCTTGCACCACCGAGATCGCCTCGTTTGACGAGTTTTCGGCGCTGCTGGCCGAACCGCAAGCGCGCTATGACCACATCGTGTTCGACACCGCGCCCACCGGCCACACCCTGCGGCTACTGAGTCTGCCCAAGGCCTGGAGCGGCTTTCTGGCCGACAACGACCGGGGTGCCTCCTGCCTGGGGCCGCACTCAGGCCTGAAAATGCAGGAGGTGCGCTTTCAGCGCGCGCTGGACGCCTTGAGCAACCCGGCCCTGACCACCGTGGTGCTGGTGGCGCGGCCAGACACCGGCGCCATCCAGGAGGCGGCCCGGACCTGCGACGAACTCAAAACGCTGGGCCTGGCCAACCAGCGGCTGGTGGTGAACGGTGTGTTCCACGCCACCGACCCGGGCGATGCCGTGGCCGGTGCGCTGGAGGCGCTGGGCCAGCAGGCGCTGCAGGCCATGCCCGACGCCTTGCGCGCCTTGCCGGCGGACCAGGTGCCGCTGCGGGCCTTTGACACGGTGGGGCTGGCTGCGCTGCGCGCCCTGCTGGGGCGTGGGCCGGCACCGGGCGCTGCGAGCGCGGTGCCGCCGGGCGCCGGCACGCTGACCGGCCAGGGGCTGGCCGCTTTGGCCGATGCATTGGCGCAGGCCGGCCAGGGCCTGATCATGGTGATGGGCAAGGGCGGCGTCGGCAAGACCACGGTGGCGGCAGCGCTGGCGCTGGGGCTGGTGCAGCGCGGCAAGAGCGTGCACCTGAGTACCACCGACCCAGCGGCGCACCTGAGCACCACGCTGAACGGCGCAGTAGACGGGCTGCGGGTAGACCGCATCGACCCGGTGCTGGAGACCCAGCGCTACATTGACAAAATCATGGCCAGCAAGGGTGCCGGGCTGACCGAGCCGGAACGCGCGCTGATGCTCGAAGACCTGCGCTCACCCTGTACCGAAGAGGTGGCGGTGTTCCACGCGTTTTCCCGGGTGGTCAATGAAGCCCGCAGCGCCTTTGTGGTGCTGGACACCGCGCCCACCGGGCACTCGCTGTTGCTGATGGATGCCACCGGCGCCTACCACCGGCAGACGCTGCAAGCCTTTGAAGGGCACACCACGGGCCGGCTGACCACGCCTCTGATGCGCCTGCAAGACCCGCAGTACACCCGGATCATTCTGGTGACGCTGCCCGAAGTCACGCCGGTGTCGCAAGCCGAGGCCTTGCAGGACGACCTGCGCCGGGCTGGCATCGAGCCCTATGCCTGGGTCATCAACAAGAGCCTGCTGGCGGCCGGCACGCACGACCCCCTGCTGGCGGCGCGGCTGGCCGGCGAGTCGCGCCAGATGGCGCGCATGGCCGATGGCCTGGCCGCCCGGACCTTCCTGCTGCCCTGGCTGGCGCGCCCGCCGGTGGGCGTCACGGCACTGACACAGCTGGTCACCCATCCGGTCAGTCAACCGGTCACTCAACGGGTGCCAGCCCATCCTGCACAATCGGGCTGAGCGTTGGTCCGCTTC
>CAJAXU010000131.1 GCA_903948045.1 uncultured beta proteobacterium
CGGTGAAATTCGGGGTGCCACTGCACCGCGGCCACGTAGCCGGGTCCGGTGTGCCGGATGGCCTCGATCATGCCGTCGTCCGGGCAGCGCGCCTCGACCTCGAAGCCGGGCGCCAGGTCTTTGATGCCCTGGTGATGAATGCTATTGATCTTGTAGCTAGAACTGCCCGCCAGCAAAAGGCTGAGCCGGGTTTTGGGCACCAAGGCCAGGTCGTGGAAATTTTGGTCGTAGACCTCGGCGTCACGGTGTTTCAGCGCCTGTGGCTGCTGCGTCGGGATGTCCTGGTACAGCGTGCCGCCAAACGCCACGTTGATCAGCTGCAGGCCGCGACATACGCCAAACACTGGCTTGCCAGCCGCCACAAAGGCCTTCACCAGCGCCTGCTCGTACAGATCGCGGATGCGGTCGCCGCTCCAGCGCTCCTGCAAGGGGGTTTCACCGTAGCTGCCGGGCCAGACATCGGCGCCGCCATGCAGCACCAGGCCGTCGAGCCAGTGCGCGTAATCGTCAAAGTGCACCTCGCCGCGCGCAGTGTCACCGGCCGGCGAGGGGATCATCACCGGCAGGGCGCCGCCGGCCATGAGCCAGTGCGCCATCGACTGCTCGACATACTGCAGGGTTTTGCTGGCAAAGGCGGCCCGCGCCGGGTCCGGGTGGAAAAAGCAGGCGCTGATGCCAATTTTCAGACGGTCTGCCGGCATCACATCGCCGCCTTGAACAAAGCCTCGAAGTCGGCGGCGGTGCAAGGGCGCGGGTTGGTCTGGTGGCAGATGTCGGCGGCGGCAATCTCCACCAGCCGCGGCAGGTGCGCCGGCGTGACACCGTGTGCCGCCAGGCCGCCAGTGATGCCAACGCTGGCCTTGAGCGCCTTGAGCCAGGGCACAAAGGCCGCGCCACCACCGGCCACCCCGCAGACATGGGCCAGCTCGTCAAACTTGGCCGGTACCGCGCTCAGGTTCCAGGCCAGCACGGTGTCGATCATCAGCGCATTGGCCAGGCCGTGGTGCAGGTCACACACGGCGCCTAGCGCATGGGCGCAGGAGTGCACCGCGCCCAGGTCCTTTTGGAAAGCAATCGCCCCCATCATCGAGGCCATCATCATGTCGCTGCGCGCCTGCAGGTTGGTGGGCTGTTGGACCGCGGTCAGCAAGGCGGCGGCGGCAATGCGCGTACCTTCGAGCGCGATGCCGTCGCACAGCGGGTGGTAGGCCGGCGACAGGTAGCTTTCGATGTTGTGCGTCAGCGCGTCCATGCCAGTGGCAGCGGTCACGGCGGCCGGCAGGCCAAAGGTCAGCTCCGGGTCGGCAAATACCACTTTGGCCAGGATTTTCGGGCTGAACACCACGCGCTTCAGATGCGTGTCGTTTTCGCTCACCACGCTGGAGCGGCCCACCTCAGACCCGGTGCCCGAGGTGGTGGGCAGCGCCACAAAATAGGGCAGCTGCTGCTCGATCGGCCGCACCTGCGGGTGGTCCCACACGTACTCCAGGATGTCACCCGGGTGGGTGGCCACAATTCCGACCACCTTGGCCACGTCCAGCGCTGCGCCGCCGCCAAAGCCGATCACGCAGTCGGCACCATGCGCCTTGTAGGCCGCCGCACCGTCCATCACCTGGCTGCAGGTTGGGTTGCCGAACACGCCGGCAAAGACTGCCACGTCAAGCCCGCCCAGGTGGGTCTGGAATTCGGCCAGCACCGGCAGCGCGCCCAGCGCCCGGTCGGTCACGATCAGCGGGCGCTTGCAGCC
>CAJAXU010000132.1 GCA_903948045.1 uncultured beta proteobacterium
CAGCCCGGGCCGGTACGAACCCTGCCAGCCGCACCACTCCTGGAACAGCAACCACATTTTTTCAAATTGGGCGCTGTTTCACCTGCAGCGGCACTCTGACCATCACACCCACCCGCTGCGCCGCTACCAGTCGTTGCGCCATTTTGACAACTTGCCACGCCTGCCCAATGGCTACTTCGGCATGTTCAGCGTCGCCTACTTTCCCCCGTTATGGCGCCGCGTGATGGACCCCCGCCTGTTGCAGGCGGTGGGCCGCGATGCCGCGCGCATCAATTTCGACCCGCGCCAGCGGCAAGCACTGATCCGCCACCACCAGTTGCACGACCCCAACGCAGTGATCAGCGCTGGAGGGTGACCCCGCCGTCCACCACCAGGGTCTCGCCCACCACGTAGTCACCCGCGCGCGAAGCCAGGTAGATGGCGGCACCGGCCATGTCCTCGTCCGTGCCGATACGGCCGGCCGGAATGTGCGCAGACACCTCGTCGGCACGGTCGCGCGCGTCGCGGTTCATCTCGGAGGCAAAGGCGCCCGGGGCGATCGCGGTCACTGCGATGTTGTCCTGGATCAGGCGCAGGGCCATGCGGCGCGTCAGGTGCACCAGGCCGGCCTTGCTGGCGGCATACGAGTAGGTTTCCTGCGGGTTGACCGACAGGCCATCGATGGAGGCGATGTTGATCACCTTGGCCACGCGCTGCTTGCCCGCCAGGCGCAAATGGCCGACAAGCGCCTGGGTCAGGAAAAACGGCGCCTTCAGGTTCAGGTCCACCACCTTGTCCCAGCCGCTCTCGGGAAATTCGTCAAACGGCGCGCCCCAGGCGGCACCAGCATTGTTGACCAGGATGTCAAGTTGCGGCTCATGGGCCGCATAGGCGGCAGCCAGCGCTTTGGCACCCGCCACACTGGACACATCAGCCGGCAGCGACACACAATGCCCCAGGGTGCTGAGCTCCTGCGCCGTCTGGTCGCACGCGGCAGCCTTGCGCGCCGAGATGTAGACCCGCGCACCTTGGGCCAAAAAGCCAGCGGCAATCATGCGGCCGATGCCGCGTGAGCCGCCGGTGATCAGGGCGGTACGACCCTGCAATGAGAATAAATTGTTCATGGTGAAAACCCCTTGATGAGCGCGCAGCTTAAGCGACGAGACCCCGACTTGACAGTCACCTGGGCGGCAGCTTCGAATCAGTCCCCGGAAGCGGGGATAATCTACGGTTTTGCAACAAAGATCTGGAGTGAGCGTCATGCCCAAAGAATTCCGCACCGAAGCCGACCGCCTGGCCACCCCCCGGCCTGTGCCTCCTAAAGGCGTCTGCTTCACCGCACCACGCGGCCAAAAGCGCAGCCTGGAGCGTGGCACCGCCACCAACAACAAAAAGAACCCGGGCAAGCGTCCACACCAGGGCGGCTGATCGCCCGCCGGCGCAGCCTTCGCCGGCTCAGCTCAAACGCATCAGGGGAATCGCGGCCAGGGCCAAGGCCACGGCCAGCAGCTTGGTGCGGTTGATCGCTTCCTTCATGAAGACCATCGCGATCAGCACGGCAAACACCGAGCTGGTATCGCGCAGCGCTGCCGCGCTCGCAATCGGCGCCTTGCTGAACACCCAGACAATCAGTAGGTAAGACGCCATCGACAGCACCCCTGACCACAGGGTGACGCCGGCGTGCTGGCGCATGGTGGCAAAGAGGCCAGGCACTCGACGCTGCTGCCAAGTCATGTTGGCAGCATTGACAATGGCCACAATACAGCCGTACGCAAACGGCGAGCCCGATTGGCGGATGCCATGGGCATCAATCAGTACCGTGCAGGCACTCAACACCCCGCCCACGCCGGTCCAGACCAGCACATGGCGAGAGAAATCGTGGCCCGTCCGGGCACCCAGTGCCAACACCGCCAGCGCCGAAATGATCAAGCCAATCCCCAGCATCGCGCCCGTGGACAGTTGCTCGTGGGCCAGCAGGGTGGACAGCGGCACCACCAGCATGATCATGATGGCGCGCGACATCGGGTACACCAGCCCGAATTCGCCATGGTCGTAGGCGCGCAGAATGGCCCGCAGTCCCAGCACATTGAACAGGGCCGAGGCCGCAATCCAGCCCAATGAGGCCACACTGGGCATGTCGACAAAGAACAGCACGGGCAGACCGACCAATGCAGCCACCTGCATTTGCCCGGTCATCACCGCCGTATGCTTCCCGGTGGACTTGACCCCTGCGTTCCAGGTGGCGTGCAGCAGAGCGCTGCACAGGGCAGCAATGATGTAGATGGTGTCCAAACAGGCCCAGGTCGGTGGGGTGGCCGGCCTTACATGTTGCGCCGGTACTGCCCGCCCACCTCAAACAGGGCATTGGTGATCTGACCCAGCGAGCAGACGCGCACCGCGTCCATCAGCACCTCAAACACTTTCTGGTTCTCGATCACGGCCTGCTGCAGGCGCTTCAGCATGGCGGGTGACTCAGCGGCGTGCAGGGCGTGGAAGTCGGCCAGGCGCGTGAGCTGGTTCTGCTTTTCTTCGTCGGTGCTGCGGGCCAGCTCCAGCTTGTCCAGCACAGCGTCGCCATGCGGGTTGCGGAAGGTGTTGACGCCGATGATGGGCAGCTCGCCGGTGTGCTTGAGCATCTCGTAGGTCATGCTCTCGTCCTGGATCTTGCCGCGCTGG
>CAJAXU010000133.1 GCA_903948045.1 uncultured beta proteobacterium
CGGTGGTATTGCTGGCATTGCAAACCTTGCGCAGTGCAGGCGTCAGTGTCCAGATGCACGCCAGCACAGGGGAGGGCATGGGCAGCATGAAGTCGCAATTCAAGCGTGCTGATGCCAGTGGTGCCCAATATGCTCTGATCTTTGGCGAAGATGAGCTGACGCAGCACCGGGTCACCATCAAGTCGCTGCGTGATGGCACGGGCGCGCAGACCAGCCAATCTCTGGCCGACATTGCCTCTTGGGCCCCGACCCTACAATCGCGCACTTAATTGAGCACTCGCATGGCAAATCAACTCGACCTCGAAGAACAAGAACAACTTGACCAGATCAAACATGTCTGGAAACAATACGGCAATGCCATCACTTGGGTTCTGATCGCGGTGCTGGGCGCTTACGCCAGCTGGAATTTCTACCATTACTGGCAGCGCAACCAGGCAGCACAGGCCTCCGCCATGTACGACGAGGTCGAACGCGTCGTTAAGACCGGGGATACGGCAAAAATAGAGCGTGCCTTTGCCGACATGAAGGACAAGTTTGCGGCGACCGCCTATGGGCAGCAGGCCGGTTTGCTGGTGGCGCGGCAATATTTTGAATCGGGCAAGCTCGATCAAGCCAAGGCGGCTCTGGCGTGGGTGGCTGAAAAATCCAGTGATCCGGGTTACCAGGCTGTGGCGCGTTTGCGCTTGGCGGCTATGCTGGCCGGCGGCAAGGCTTACGACTTGGCGCTGAAGCAACTCGACGGACCGTTTCCTGTCCAATTTGATGCGTTGGTGGCCGACCGCAAAGGCGACATCCTGATGCTTGAAGGCAAGAAGGAACTGGCCCGTGCCGAGTATGAAAAGGCGTACCGTACTTTTGAGCCACGTACTGAATATCGGCGCTTGGTTGAGGTCAAGCTCAATGCCTTGGGAGTTGATCCGCAGCCGCCGCTTGCCGCAGCGGTGTCAAAAGGCACGCCGTGACCTTGGCGTCACCGTCTCAACTGGCTCGAACCGGGCTGCTTTTGCTGGCTCTGGCGCTCGGCTTGGTGGCTTGTTCGGGAACTTCCAACCTCATCAAGCCAGCAGAGCTGGCGCCGAACCCAAGTTTGCTTGGCGCTCGACTGGCTTGGACGGCCAAAGTCGACCCCATTGATTTTCCGCTGGATGTCAAGGTCAACGGTCATCTGGTCGCGCTCGCCAGTTCGAATGGCTTGGTGGCGGTGTTGGACGGGCGCACTGGTGCCGAGCTATGGCGAGCCAAACTAGCGGATGCGATAGCTGCCGGTGTAGGCAGTGACGGCCGTCTGGTTGCTGTGCTGACGCGCCAAAACGACCTGGTGATTCTGGAAAGCGGTCGTGAGCTCTGGCGCCATAAAACCCCAGCCCAAGGATTTACGCCGCCGTTGGTCGCCGGGGGGCGAGTTTTCCATCTGGCTGCTGACCGCAGCGTGACAGCGTTTGATGCCGCCTCGGGCCGACGTCTCTGGACTCAGCAGCGCCCTGGCGAGGCGCTCGTGCTGCGTCAGGCCGGCGTGCTGTTGGCCGTTGGAGACACGCTGGTGGTCGGTTTGGGCGGCCGGCTGGTCGGCATGAATCCGGGGAACGGCACGACGCGCTGGGAGGCGCCCATTGCGACGCCACGCGGAACCAACGATGTTGAGCGACTGGTCGATGTGATCGGTCGCGTTAGCCGAGAAGCCGATATGCTGTGTGCCCGCGCCTTTCAGGCAGCTGTGGCTTGTGTCAACGCCAGCCGCGGCAATGTGCTCTGGACCAAGCCGGCCTCGGGCTCAGTGGGTCTGCATGGGGATGAAAAACTCGTGTTCGGTGTAGAAAGTGATGGCAAAGTGATGGCGTGGCAACGCGCCGATGGGCAGCTCGCCTGGTCGTCTGAGCAACTTCGCTACCGTGGCATCAGCACACCCCTCGCGGTTGGCCGCTCTGTGGTGGTCGGCGACGCATCGGGACTTGTGCATTGGCTGTCGCGCGTGGATGGGGCTTTGCTGAACCGCATGGCCACTGATGGTTCTGCCGTTGTGAGTGGCCCGGTTTTGGCTGAGGGGACCCTTGTCGTCGTCACCCGTCAGGGCGGTATCTTCGGGTTTAAACCCGAGTGAGCACCCTTGTGAAGCCGGTCCTCGCTCTGGTTGGGCGCCCCAACGTCGGTAAATCAACTCTGTTCAACCGATTGACCAAGTCCCGCGACGCGATCGTGGCGGACTACGCGGGTTTGACACGGGATCGCCACTACGGCAACGGGCGGCAGGGCAAACACGATTACATCGTCATTGACACTGGCGGTTTCGAGCCGGATGCCACCACCGGCATTTATCGGGAAATGGCCAAGCAGACTCGGCAGGCTGTTGCCGAGGCAGATGTCGTGATTTTTGTGGTCGATGCGCGGGCGGGTGTTTCCGCGCAAGATCACGACATTGCAAAATACTTGCGCCGTTTGGGCAAGCCTTGTCTGCTGGTGGCCAATAAAGCCGAAGCCGTGCGCGAAGGCATGCCTCTGGTGGAGTTTTTTGAGCTGGGCCTAGGGGATGTACACCCTGTATCCGCCGCGCATGGGCAAGGCATACGTGCACTGGTTGAACTGGCCTTGGCGCCACTGCAACTGCCTGAGCTCGACGAAACCGAAGCCCAGCCGGCTTCTGGAATCATCAAATTAGCGGTCGCTGGCCGGCCCAATGTCGGCAAGTCGACCCTGATCAACACGTGGCTGGGTGAAGAGCGCCTGGTGGCCTTTGATTTGCCCGGTACGACACGGGACGCCATTTCGGTGCCCTTTGAGCGCGATGGGCAGAAGTTTGAGCTCATCGACACGGCAGGCTTGCGGCGGCGGGGCCAGGTCTTTGAGGCGATTGAGAAGTTTTCAGTGGTCAAAACCCTGCAAGCGATCGAGTCTTGCAATGTGGTTTTATTGCTCATTGACGCCACGCAGGGTGTGACTGATCAGGATGCGCACATTGCTGGTTACACCTTGGAAAATGGACGGGCTGTCGTGGTGGCCGTGAACAAGTGGGACGCCGTGGACGACTACCAGCGCGAACTGGTGAAGCGATCGATCGAAACGCGGTTGCCGTTCCTGAAGTTTGCGGCCATGCACCTGATTTCTGCGCAAAAGCGGCAGGGTCTGGGTCCTCTGTGGGCGTCTATCGTGCAGGCTCACAAAGCGGCCAATTGCAAGATGTCCACGCCCGTGCTGACACGCCTCTTGCTAGAGGCAGTGCAGTTCCAGAGCCCAAAGCGCTCTGGCATGTACCGGCCGAAGCTCCGATACGCCCATCAGGGTGGCATGAATCCACCCGTGATCGTCATCCACGGTAACTCGCTCGAGCATGTCACTGACAGCTATAAGCGTTATCTGGAAGGCCGGTTTCGCAAGGAGTTCGATCTGGTCGGTACGCCGCTACGGATCGAACTGAAGACATCCAGCAACCCCTACGCTGGCAAAGACGACGACTGAAGTTGCGCGCGCCGCGACATAAGTCGAAGCTGACGATCACTTCAGTGCTTTAGCGCCAAGAAGTCCGACAGGGCTGTGGTATCGTCTCGCCTTCCATCATTTTTGAACACGGAGGATATCGTGAACAACAAAGGTCAGTTACTTCAGGACCCCTTTCTCAACGCACTGCGTCGGGAACATGTGCCTGTCGCTATTTATCTTGTCAACGGCATCAAGCTGCAGGGGCAGATCGAGTCGTTCGACCAGTATGTCGTGTTGCTGCGCAACACAGTCACTCAAATGGTTTACAAACACGCTATCTCCACCATCGTGCCGGGGCGGGCTGTGAATTTCTCAACCGGCGAGGGTGACGCACCTGCAGCCGCGTGATCGCCAATTGGCCCCGACCCTGCTCGTCGGGGTTGATTTTGGTCTACCAAATTTCGATTCTGAGCTGGAAGAACTGGGCCTGCTGGCGCAAACAGCTGGGCTGAATCCAGTTGCACGCCTGACCTGCAAACGCAAGGCGCCGGATGCGGCGCTGTTTGTTGGCAGTGGAAAAGCTGATGAAATCAAACTGATGGCGGCGCAGCTGGGTGCGGTCGAGATTCTTTTTGATCAAAGTCTAAGCCCGGCGCAGCAACGCAATCTGGAACGGCACATCGAGTTGCCGGTGAACGATCGGACTCTGTTGATCCTGGAGATCTTCGGGCAAAGGGCGCGCAGTCATGAAGGCAAGCTGCAGGTCGAGCTGGCCCGCCAGCAGTACCTCAGCACCCGGCTGGTCCGGCGCTGGTCGCACTTGGAGCGTCAGAGCGGCGGCATCGGCATGCGCGGCGGGCCAGGGGAGACGCAGATTGAACTTGACCGGCGCATGATCGGTGAGAGCATCAAGAAGATCAAGGATCGGCTTGCCAAGGTCAAACGCCAGCGCCAGACCCAACGGCGTCAGCGCGAGCGGCGCGATGCTTTCAACATCTCATTGGTCGGCTACACCAACGCTGGCAAGAGCACCCTGTTCAATGCGCTGGTCAAGGCCAGGGCCTACGCCGCTGACCAGTTGTTTGCCACGCTTGACACCACCACGCGCCAGCTTTACCTCGGTGATGCGGGGCGCTCGGTCTCTCTGTCCGACACAGTCGGATTCATCCGCGACTTACCCCATGGCTTAGTTGACGCTTTTCAGGCCACTTTGCAGGAAGCGGTCGATGCCGACTTGCTGCTGCATGTGGTAGACGCGTCCAGCCCCAACCGTGCAGAGCAAATGGCAGAAGTGCAGCGGGTATTGGGTGACATAGGCGCCGCAGACATTCCGCAGGTGCTGGTGTTCAACAAGCTCGATGCCATGGACGAGGCGCACCGTCCCCTGCAATTGCAGGACACCTTTGAGCTTGGCGGTGTTCAGACCCCGAGACTGTTCCTCAGTGCCAAACAGGGCGAGGGGCTTGCGGCGTTGCGACACCAGCTTGCGTTGGCGGTTACCGCTGGAACGGCAAGCGCGGAGAAACCAGGGTATTCCCATTCGGGACTTGGGGCAGATTCCCAATTGGGCACAATCCAGCAATGACACACTTGGGACATTCGAGATGAAACTTCATTTGCGCGCCATTCGCTGGCCGTCAATTGGTAATGCTTTGCGCGGGACGTTTAACCTGAACGACTCGCGGTGGGGTCGTGGCGACGACAAGCCAGCCGACGGCAGTGGCGCTGATGAGCCTGCCCGACCTGACGCGTCGTCTCCCGAGGCGCCGCGGCCTAAGAATACCGATCGCCCACAAAAGCCAAGGCCGAACGTCGGTCCGCCCGACCTGGATGAGCTTTGGCGCGATTTCAATCGGAAACTCGGTGGACTGATTGGTGGTGTCAAAACCGGTGGTCGGGGCGGCGCAGGTGGAACGGGTGGCGGAGGTGGTTTTCAGCCAGACATGAAGAATGCTGGCATTGGCCTGGCCTTGTTGGCAGGTGTGGTCGTGCTGATCTGGCTCGGCACCGGCTTTTTTATCGTCCAGGAAGGGCAGCAGGCCGTCATCACCCAGTTCGGGCGTTACAAGTCGACGGTGGGAGCTGGTTTCAATTGGCGGTTGCCCTACCCGGTTCAGCGGCATGAGCTCATCTTTGTGACCCAGATCCGATCGGTCGATGTGGGGCGTGACACCGTCATCAAGGCCACTGGCCTGCGGGAGTCGGCCATGTTGACCGAAGACGAGAATATCGTCGAGATCAAGTTTGCCGTGCAGTACCGGCTGAGCGACGCTCGTGCCTACCTATTTGAAAGCAAGAACCCGGGCGAAGCGGTGGTGCAGGCCGCTGAGACGGCCGTGCGCGAAGTCGTTGGCAAGATGCGCATGGACAGCGCCTTGTCTGAAGAGCGCGATCAGATCGGTCCACGCGTGCGGGCCCTGATGCAAAAAATCCTGGACCGCTACAAGGTTGGCATTGAAGTGGTCGGTATCAACCTGCAGCAGGGCGGGGTACGGCCACCCGAGCAGGTGCAAGCGGCCTTTGACGATGTGCTGAAGGCGGGGCAAGAGCGCGAACGCGCCAAAAACGATGCCCAAGCCTATGCCAATGATGTGGTTCCCCGGGCCGTCGGCTCGGCGTCCCGTTTGAAAGAGGAGGCCGATGCTTACAAGTCCCGCGTGGTCTCGCAGGCCCAGGGTGACTCGCAGCGCTTCCGCTCGGTACTGACCGAGTACCAAAAAGCACCGCAGGTGACCCGGGACCGTATGTACCTCGACACCATGCAACAGGTCTATTCCAACGCGACGAAGGTGCTGATCGATTCCAAACAGGGCTCGAACCTGTTGTATCTGCCTTTGGACAAGATCATGCAGATGTCGTCCCAGCCCGCGCCACTTGGACAGGAGGTGCCGCAGTCATCCACCCCTGCCGCGGTGTCGGGAGCGACTTTGCCAGCAAGCACTGCTGATGCGCGGACCAGGGACACCACCCGGTCACGTGACCGTGATACCCGCTAGGAGCCCGCCATGAACCGCCTGGGATTTATTTTTTCATCGTTGCTCGTGCTGCTCGGCTTGGCCAGCTCCACGTTGTTTGTGGTCGATCAGCGTCAGTTCGGCGTGGTGTATGCGCTTGGCCAAATCAAGGAGGTCATCACCGAACCGGGCCTGAACTTCAAGCTGCCGCCGCCGTTTCAAAACGTGTCCTACATCGACAAGCGTCTGCTGACGCTCGACAGTACCGATACCGAGCCCATGCTGACGGCTGAGAAACAACGGGTGGTCATTGACTGGTACGTGCGCTGGCGCATTTCCGAGCCTACCGAGTACATCCGCAATGTCGGCACCAACGAGGCAGCCGGCGCGAGTCAGCTCAACCGGGTGGTTCGCAATGCCTTTCAGGAAGAGATCAACAAGCGCACCGTCAAAGAGCTGTTGTCGCTCAAACGCGAAGCGCTGATGACCGATGTCAAGCGTGAGGTGCTTGAAAAAGTCCGTGGCGACAAGCCCTGGGGCGTGGATGTGGTGGATGTGCGGATCACGCGCGTTGATTACGTCGAAGCGATCACCGAATCCGTCTACCGTCGAATGGAGGCTGAGCGCAAGCGGGTTGCGAATGAACTTCGGTCCACCGGTGGTGCTGAAGGCGAAAAGATTCGCGCCGACGCGGACCGGCAGCGCGAGGTGGCGGTTGCCAATGCCTACCGTGATGCCCAGAAGATCAAGGGTGAGGGGGATGCGGAGGCGTCACGGATTTATGCCGATGCCTTTGGCCGCGATCCGCAGTTTGCCCAGTTTTACCGCAGTCTGGACGCTTACAAGGCCAGCCTGGGGAAAAAGAGTGATGTGATGGTGGTCGATCCATCATCTTCCGAGTTTTTCAAGGTGTTTCGGGGTAACGTTGGCTCGTCCGGCCCGGCCGTGCCGGCTGCGGCAACGCCAAAGAAGTAAGTCTTGAGCGAAGACACCTTCTGGCTGGCGCTGGCCCTGGTTCTGGTGATTGAGGGTCTGTTTCCCGTGTTATCGCCCACCGGATGGCGACGCATGTTCTCTCAGATCCTGCAACTCAAAGATGGGCAGCTGCGGTTTTTCGGGATGTGCAGCATTCTGGCCGGCTGCTGCGTCATTTGGTTGCTGTCTTAACGCTTCCAGCCCCCGTTTTACTGGGTCTGGACCGGTAAAATCTCCGCTTTTACCGTTTCACGTTTTTTACATGTCTGCCTGGCTCCTGCCGGATCATATTGCCGATGTCTTGCCGTCCGAGGCCCGGCATATCGAAGAACTCCGTCGCGACCTGCTCGACATGGCGCGTTGCTACGGCTATGAGCTGGTCATGCCGCCCATGCTGGAGCATCTGGAATCCTTGCTGACCGGTGCCGGCCAGGCGCTTGACCTTCAGACCTTCAAATTGGTCGACCAACTCTCGGGTCGGATGTTGGGTTTGCGCGCTGACAGCACGCCCCAAGTGGCCCGCATTGACGCCCACCTGCTCAACCGCCGAGGCGTCACCCGACTGTGTTACTGCGGCCCGGTGTTACATACCCGTCCTGGCAGCCCGCATGCAACCCGCGAGCCACTGCAGTTGGGTGCCGAGATTTATGGCCACGCTGGATTGGAGGCCGATCTTGAGGTGCTGTCACTGGCGCTTGATGGTTTGAGTGCGGCGCGCGCCCAAACGTTGTCGGTCGATATGGCGGATGCGCGCATCGTGCGTGCCATTCTGCAGGGCGTGAACCTGGGCTCCCAAGCGCTGGCAGAGATCCATGCCGCGCTGGCCGCCAAAGACAGCAGTGCCTTGCAGGGGTTGACCCGGGCGCTGCCCAAAGCTACCCGCGATGGCCTGCTGACCTTGACGCAGCTGTATGGCGACGCAAAGGTTTTACTGGAGGCTCAAAAGGCATTCCCGGCCACGCCGGTTGTGCAAGAGGCGCTCTCGAACTTGCAGTGGCTGGCTGCCCGGCTGGGCGACGTCCAAGTGACCTTTGATTTGGCCGATCTGCGCGGCTACGCTTATTACAGTGGCACCAATTTCGCCATCTTCGCCCGGGGCGCCCATGATGCGCTGGTGCGGGGCGGGCGCTACGACGAGGTGGGCGCGGTGTTTGGGCGTAACCGTCCGGCGGCCGGCTTCAGCCTTGATTTGAAGGCGCTTGTCAGTGCGGTGTCTCCGCGGCCACTGCGTGCCGCCATTCGGGCGCCATGGCGTGATGAGGCTGATCTGCGCGCAGCCATTGCCGCTTTGCGCGCGCAAGGCGAGACAGTGGTGTGCGCTTTGCCTGGCCATGAGAGCGAAGTCGATGAGTTCCACTGTGACCGCGAGCTGACTGCGGTCGCGGGCCAATGGGTCGTGCAATCCCTCTGAATACTACACGGATAAAGTCAATCAATGAATGCAATCAAGGGACGCAATGTCGTTGTCGTCGGCACCCAGTGGGGCGACGAGGGCAAGGGTAAGCTGGTGGACTGGCTGACCGAAAGCGCGCAGGGCGTGGTCCGGTTTCAAGGCGGGCACAACGCGGGCCATACGCTGGTCATCAATGGCGTCAAGACCGCGCTGCACCTGATCCCCAGCGGCATCATGCGCCCGGGCGTCAAGTGCTATATCGGCAATGGCGTGGTGCTGTCTGCGGCCAAATTGTTCGAGGAAATCGAAGGCCTGGAGCGGGCTGGTGTCGAGGTGCGTGGGCGCTTGCGCATCAGCGAGGCCTGCCCACTGATTTTGCCCTTCCACGCCGCGCTTGACGTGGCGCGCGAGGCGGCGCGGGAGAAGGGCGGTAACGCCAAGATCGGCACCACCGGGCGCGGCATTGGCCCGGCCTACGAGGACAAGATCGCGCGCCGCGCGCTGCGCGTGCAAGACCTCAAACACCCCGAGCGTTTCGCCGACAAGCTGCGCGAGTTGTTGGCCCTGCACAACCATGTGCTGATCAGCTACCTGGGTTCGGCCACCTTTGATTTCGGTCCCACGCTGCAGCCCTATTTGCAGGCCGGTCAGGTTCAGTTTGACGCTGTCTTTGCCGAGGCCATGCGCCATGCCGAGCTGCTCAAACCGATGATGGCGGATGTGTCACGCGAACTCAACGAGGCCCACCTCAAGGGCGCCAACCTGTTGTTTGAGGGCGCGCAGGGCACCCTGCTCGATGTGGACCATGGCACCTACCCCTATGTCACCTCGAGCAACTGCGTGGCCGGCAATGCCGCAGCCGGCTCTGGTGTCGGGCCGGGCATGCTGCATTACATCCTGGGGATCACCAAGGCCTACTGCACTCGAGTTGGCGGTGGCCCGTTCCCCACCGAGTTGGACTGGGAGGCGCCGGGCACGCCGGGCTACCACATGAGCACCGTGGGCGCCGAAAAAGGCGTTACCACGGGCCGAAGCCGGCGTTGTGGCTGGTTTGACGCCGCCCTGCTCAAACGCTCGGCCCAGGTCAATGGCTTGACCGGGCTGTGCATCACCAAACTCGACGTGCTCGACGGCTTGTCCGAGTTGCTGTTGTGCACCGGCTATGAGCTTGATGGTGAGTCCATCGACATTCTGCCGATGGGTGCCGACGACATCAGTCAGTGCAAGCCTGTGTACGAGACCATGGACGGCTGGAGTGACAGTACCGTCGGTGTTACACAGTATGAGCGGCTACCGATTCAGGCCCGGCTTTACTTGCAGCGTATCGAGCAGGTGACCGGTGTTCCCATCCACATGGTATCGACCAGTCCAGACCGCGACCACACCATTTTGCTGCGGCATCCATTTCTGGCCGATTGAGCCAGACCAGCCAAA
>CAJAXU010000134.1 GCA_903948045.1 uncultured beta proteobacterium
AACCAGTTGGCGGTAGGCTGCCATGCTGCTGGCGGAGAGCTCGGCGGCCGCCTTGAGGAAGGGCGCGCTGGCGGGCTTGGTCGGCTGCAGCAGGGTCGCCTCCAGGGTGGCTGCGACCAGGGTTTCCAGGTTGCGCCGCCCAATCTCGGGGTTGGCGTATTTGGAGCCAATCACCTCGCCCTGTTCGGTCAGCCGAATCTGACCTCTCACCGTGCCGGGGGGCTGGGCCAGGATGGCCTGGTAACTGGGGCCACCGCCGCGCCCGACCGTGCCGCCACGGCCGTGGAACATGCGCAGACGAATGCCGCCCTCGGTGGCGCCGCCGTTGATCTCGTCAAACAGGGCCACCAGCGCGATTTCTGCGCGGTAGAGCTCCCAGTTGCTGGTGAAGATGCCACCGTCCTTGTTGCTGTCCGAGTAGCCCAGCATGATGTCCTGCTCGGCGCCGCTGCGCTTGACCATGGCCTGCACGCCGGGCAGGGCGTAAAACTCGCGCATGATGGGCGCGGCATTGCGCAGGTCATCAATGGTCTCGAAAAGCGGCACCACAATCAGGTCATTGCTGGCGCTGCCCTGGCCGCCGTCCGCCAGCAGGCCGCGCATCAGGCCTACTTCTTTTTGCAGCAGCAACACCTCGAGCAAGTCACTCACCGTTTCGGTGTGGCTGATGATGTAGTGGCGGATCGCCTGGGCCCCGAAGCTTTCGCGCAAATCCCGGGCACTCTGAAAGATCGCCAGTTCACTTTGCGTGTGTTCGGTATAGCTGGCCCCAGGCACGCGCAGCGGTCGCGCATCGCGCAATTGCTGCATCAGCAGCGCGCGCTTGGCGGTCTCATCGAGCTGGGCGTAGCCGGCCGCCAGGCCAGCCTGGGCCAGCAACTCGGCCACCACCAGTTCGTGCTTGTCGGAGCTCTGGCGCAGGTCGACGGTGGCCAGGTGAAAGCCAAAGACCTCGACCGCCCGGATCAGCGGGTGCAGCCGTTGCGCCGTCAGGGCTGCGCCGTGGTGCGACTTCAGCGAGGCCTCAATGGTGCGCAGATCCACTAGAAACTCGGCTGCACTGGCATAGGCGTTTTGCGGCGCCACAGCGTGGCGCGCCGCGTCGCCGCCGGTCAGCGCCTTGAGCGAGGCAGCCAAGCGGGCGTACATGCCCGTTAGTGCTCTGCGGTAGGGTTCATCTTGCCGATGGGCGTTGGTATCTGGGGAACGCTCGGCCAGCGCCTGCATGGCCGGGTCGCACTGGACCAGCATCGCCGAGATTGACAGCTCCCCGCCCAGGTAATGCACTTCGGTCAGGTAATGGCGCAGCGCCACCTCGCCTTGGCGGCGCAGCGCGTGCTCCAGAGTCTGGGCATTGACATTGGGGTTGCCGTCGCGGTCACCGCCAATCCACTGGCCCATGCGCAAAAAACTGTGCACCGGCTGCTGCCCCAGTTCGCGTTCCAGGTCGGCGTAGAGGCGTGGGATCTCGCGCAAAAAGGTGGCCTCGTAGTAACTCAGGGCGTTTTCCACCTCGTCGGCCACCGTCAGCTTGGTGAAGCGCAGCAGTCGGGTTTGCCACAGCTGCAGCACCCGGGCTCGCATCTGGGCCTCATTGGCGGCCAGTTCACGCGGGCTTAGGGCGTCCTTGCGGGCGTTGTTGGCAGCTGCCTTGGCCCGGATGTCGTCCCGGGCACTCAAGAGCTGGGCAATGTCGCGTTCGGCATCCAGGATGCTCTTGCGCTGGACTTCGGTCGGGTGGGCAGTCAGCACCGGTGACACAAAGCTGGTGGCCAGGGTCTGGGCAATGGTCTTGGTCGAAATGCCGGCCCAGCGCAGCCGGGCCAGGGCAACGTCAATGCTGCCCTCCTGGGTGTCGCCGGCGCGCTCGTGGATGGCACGGCGGCGGATATGGTGTCGGTCCTCGGCCAGGTTGGCCAGATGGCTGAAATAAGTGAACGCCCGGATCACGCTCACCGTCTGGTCGCCGCTCAGGCCTTTGAGCAGCTTTTTCAGGGCGCGGTCGGCGTCGTGGTCGGCATCGCGCCGGAACGCCACCGACAGCTTGCGAATCTGCTCGATCAGCTCAAAAGCAGGCTCACCCTCTTGCTCCCGGATCACGTCGCCCAGAATGCGCCCCAGCAGCCGGATGTCCTCGACCAGGGGTCTTTCGTTGTCTTTGCTCTTGGCAGTCGGCGAACGTTCAGACGGGGCAGGGGGGGCAGGTTTGTTCATGGCAGAGGCTTAGCAAGAGGCGGACCATGCTAGCATCGTCTGACCATCAAAAATTACACGTCGGGTACGAGTTTGGGCCACCACGCATGAGCATTTTGACCATCGCAACAAGAGAAAGCCGACTGGCTTTATGGCAGGCCGAGCATGTGCGCGACCTGCTGATCGGACTTGGCCACCAAGTCAGCCTGCTGGGCATGACCACCCGTGGCGACCAGATCCTGGACCGCTCCCTGAGCAAGGTCGGCGGCAAGGGCCTGTTCGTGAAAGAACTTGAGGTGGCGCTCGAAGAGGGGCGGGCTAATCTGGCGGTGCATTCGCTCAAAGACGTGCCGATGGAGTTGCCCGACGGCTTTCAGCTGGCCTGCGTGATGGCGCGGGAAGATCCGCACGATGCCTTTGTCTCCAACCGTTATGCCGGCCTGGCTGAGTTGCCGCAGGGGGCGGTAGTCGGCACCTCTAGCCTGCGTCGCATGGCGCTGCTGCGTGCCCTGCGGCCAGATTTGCGGATCGAGCCGCTGCGCGGCAACCTGGACACCCGCTTGCGCAAGCTCGACGAGGGTGGCTTTGATGCCATCGTGCTGGCGGCCGCCGGGCTCAAGCGGCTGGGCTTGGCCGAGCGCATCCGTACCACCTTCGAGCCCGACGCCATGTTGCCCGCTGCCGGCCAGGGCGCACTCGGTATCGAGGTCCGCAGCGACTGCGCCGACGTGATCGCCGCGCTGGCGCCGTTGGCGCACGCCCGAACCTGGGCGGCCGTCGCGGCCGAGCGCGCCGTCAGCCGCTGCATGGGCGGCAGTTGCTCAATGCCGCTGGCCGCCTTTGCCACCTTTGAAGGCGACTTGCTCGGCCTGCGTGCCGCTTGGGGCGATCCGGAGGGCCGCTTGCCCCTGGTGCAGGTGCGTGCGGCGGCCCCCGTGCTCGACCTGGCCGCCGCCAACGCGTTGGGCGAGCAGGTGGCTGCGGCGCTGCGCGCCGGTGTGCTGGCGCAGGGCGGTTCGCTCGTGCCGGCCAACGAGTCTCCCGACAGCGCCTGAGCCGGATGCGCGTCATCGTCACCCGGCCACAGCGCGAGGCGCAGCGGTGGGTGCATGACCTGGCGCTACTGGGCCATGACGCGGTGGCATTGCCGCTGATCGAGGTGGCGGGTGTGGCGGATGCGGCACCGCTGCAGCAGGCCTGGCAGCAGCTGGCCGACTGGGCGGCCGTGATGTTTGTCAGCGCCAACGCCGTTGCTCCATTTTTTGAGGCTAAACCAGCTCTAGGCCCCGTATTTATTGGCTCTCTAGCTATAAAAACGAGAGCATGGGCCACCGGTCCAGGCACCCGGTTGGCACTCTTGCGTGCGGGCGTGCCTGCGGTCTGTATTGACATGCCGGCGTCTGATGCGGGCCAGTTTGATTCCGAGGCGCTGTGGCAGGTGGTCGCCAACCAGGTACCGGCCGGCGAACGGGTGTTGATCGTGCGGGGTGACGAGGTGGATGCCGACGCGCGCCCAAGCGGGCGCGGCCGAGACTGGCTGGCCTTGCAACTGGCTGCGCGCGGCGTACAGCCCCAGTTTTTGGTGGCCTACCAACGCCGCGCACCGCGCTGGACCGAAGCTGAACACGCCACAGCGCGGCAGGCTGCCGCCGACGGGTCGGTGTGGTTGTTCAGCAGCTCCCAGGCGGTGGCCAACTTGCAGCAGTTGCTGCCTGGGCAGAGCTGGCAGCAGGCCCGCGCCGTGGCGACGCATGCACGCATTGCCACGGCAGCGCAGGCAGCGGGTTTTGGCCTGGTGCGCATCGCCCGACCGACCCTGCCGGACATCATGGCCTCGATAGAATCAAGCGATGATCCAAAATGATACGCCAGGGCCGCAGGGGGAGGCCGGGAATGCCGTGGCCGTCGCCGCTGAGGCTGCAGTGAACCCGGCAGCGCCGCACCGCACCGGGCGCTGGCTGGCGGTCTGCGGCGCTTTGGCCCTGCTGGCCCTGCTGGCCAACCTGCTGCTGTGGCAAAAGCTCGACAACATTCAGCAGCAATTGGCGCGACAAAGTGCCCAGACCGGTGAACAGGCGCAGGACGCCCGCGCCAGTGCGCGCCAAGCCCAGGAGCTGGCGCGTGACACGGCCGCGCGCGTGGCCGTGTTCGAGGCCCGGCTGAGTGAGATTTCGCTGCAGCGCACCCAGTTGCAGGAGCTGATGCAAAGCCTGTCGCGCTCGCGCGATGAGAACCTGGTGGTCGACATTGAATCGGCGATCCGTTTAGCCCAGCAGCAAGCCCAGCTGACGGGTAGCGTCGAGCCCTTGCTGGCCGCACTCCGATCGGCAGACCAGCGGGTGCTGCGCGCCGCGCAGCCCAGACTGACCGCATTGCAACGGGCCATTGTCCGAGACATCGACCGCATCAAGTCAGCCGCCGTGAGCGACACGCCGAGTTTGCTGGTCAAGCTCGACGAGCTGGTGCGACTGGCCGACGAGCTGGTGCTGGCCAATGCCGTGGCACCCGTGGCGGCCATCACCGCCGCCAAGCGGGCGTTGCCGCAAGCCCAGCCCAGCTGGTGGCAGCAGGGGCTGCAAGTGATCTTGGACGAGACCCGGGCTTTGGTGCGTCTGAGCCGGATTGAAGAACCCGAGGCGGCGCTGCTGTCGCCCGAGCAATCTTTTTTCTTGCGGGAGAACTTCAAGCTCAGGCTGCTGAACGCCCGCTTGGGGTTGCTGGCGCGGCAAATGGAGTCAGCACGGGCCGATCTGGTTGCCGCCCGTTATGGCCTGGACAAATACTTTGACCCGGCTTCGCGCAAGACCCAAACCGCCGCTGCCTTGCTGCTGCAGGTGCAACAGCAACTGCAGTTGTTGCAATTGCCGCGCGTCGATGACACCCTGGCTGCGCTGGCCACGGCGGCGGCAGGGCGCTGACCATGCGCGTTGCCCTGTGGCTGTTGTCGCTGTTCGCCATGGCCGTGGCGGTGGCCTTGTTTGCCGGTGACAACCAGGGCACCATCACCTTGTTCTGGCCGCCTTATCGGCTGGACCTGTCGCTGAACCTGATGCTGGTGTTGCTGGCGCTGCTGTTTGTCACCCTGCATCTGGCGCTGCGCTCGCTGGCAGCGCTGTTTGCCATGCCCGGTCATGCCCGACGCTGGCGCATTCAGCACCAGGAACGCTCGGTCTATGCCGCCCTGCTCGATGCGCTGTCACACTTGGTGGCGGGGCGCTTCATCCGGGCACGCAAGGCCGCCGAAACGGTCCTGGACCGGGAGGACGCCATGGCCCGACTGGGCCAGACGCTGGGCTATTCGGGCCGGCTGCGCGCCCTGGCGCACTTGCTGGCGGCCGAGAGTGCACAGGCGCTACAGGACCGGACTGCCCGGGCCCAGCATTTGCGGCTGGCGCTGGAGCAGGCCACACGGCGGGATGCACAGGAAATGCGGGAGGGCGTGCAATTACGCGCGGCCCGCTGGGCCTTGGAGGACCGCGATCCCGATGCCGCGCTGCAAGGTCTCGATGAGTTGCCGTTGGGCGCGGCCCGCCGGACGATTGCCCTCCGCTTGCGCCTGAAGGCCAGCCGCATGGCGCGCCAGACCCGATCGGCACTGGACACAGCACGGCTGCTGGCCAAGCACCGCGCCTTCTCTGAGTTGGCGGCGCAAGGCATTCTGCGCGGTCTTGCTCTGGAGTTGCTGCAGAGCGCACATGACCCGGACCAACTGCAGGGCGCCTGGCTCCAGCTCGACCCGGCCGAGCGCCAGCTGCCCGAGGTGGCGACGGAAGCCGCGCGCCGTCTGGTGCAGCTCGACGGCGACGTTGAACTGGCGCGTAGCTGGCTGCTGCCCGTTTGGGACAGCATGGTGGCACAACCCAGCACGCTGGCGCCAGCTCAGTGCCTGCAATTGATGGATGCCTTGGAGCGCAGCTTTGCTGCGGCTGCGGGTGCGCCCGAACCAGCTTGGCTGACCCGCATTGAGCAGGCCCAGATGCGCAACCCGGGCGATGCGCTGTTGCAGTACCTGGCAGGTATCACCTGCATGCGCTTGCAGCTTTGGGGCAAGGCCCAACAACTGATCAAGCAGTCATTGCCGCGCCTGCAGGACGCCGGTTTGCAGCGCAATGCCTGGCGCGCCCTGGCCGAGCTGGCCGAACAGCGTGGCGATGCCGCCGCCGCCGCTGAGGCTTGGCGCGAAGCCGCCAAGCGCTGAGGCCAGCGCCTCCCTGATCAGGTCCCCGAGCTGTTGGTCTCGAACGGCAGCGTCATGTTGCGCAGGTCTCGCTGCGTCTCCACCAGCACCAGCGGACCTTCATCGAGCACCGGGGCTGCAGGCCGCTGCCGCGGCACATGAACCGGTTTCGGCTCGGCTGCAATGGCGGCTTGCACCGCTGCAATCTTGGCAGCATCCGAATTGACCCAGTTCAGACCGGAGCCTTGAGCCACGGCAGCCAGTTCGCCCAAGGGCAGAACAAAAGCTTGTACCGCTGGCATGGCGGCGCTATTGGCGGCAACGGCGGGAGCCGCCGCTGGCACCGGCGCTGCCACATTTGCCTTCGATGGCACCGCGACAGCAACAGCCACTGGGGTTGCTACCACGGACCTTGCTTCGGGGGCGGGCGATGGCACTGCGACCACGGCGACAGGCGCCGCGATTGCCTCGGCCACGGGTGCCTCGGCCGGCATGGGAGCCGGGCTCATGGGCTGGTCCGCACCGGATCCGGCGCTGGGCGTGGATGCGCCTGCGGTGAAGTAAGACTTGCGCGGCTCGGCGGAGGTCTCTTCGTTGGCTGCTGCGTCCTCTCGTCCAACGGGTTCAGGGCGCTCGGTGCGTTCGCCGCGGTCGCTTCGCTCACCACGCTCCGGGCGTGGTCCACGGTCACGGTCGCGGCCACGGGGGCGCCGTTCGCGCGGCTCTTGCGATCGAGCGCCGCCCTCAGCCTGCTGTTCGCCGCCCTCGACGCCGGGAGCCACATCGGCACCCGCTGTCAGGGCATCAGCCTGTTGCCCTTCAGGCACACCATTGCCGTCGGGCCTGACGGCCTCGTCTGGGCGACGGCTGCGCTCGGGCCGGCGCTCGCCGCGGCTGCGTTCGCCCCGGTCGTTGCGCTCACCACGCTCACCACGCTCGCCATTGCGGCTTGGTCGCTCGGTGCGTGCTTCGGCGGCCGGTGCGTCTGCAGCAGACACCAGGGCCTCTGGCAGGTTCACGCCGTCGTTGCCGGTCGGCTTGCCGTCGGCGTCCATACGGTCACGCTGGCCTGGTCCGGTGCGTTCGCCCCGGCCCCGGCCGCCCCGTCCGCCACGTCCTTCACCGCGGCCTTCGCCACGGCCCTCGCCCCGGCCTTCACCGCGACCACCTCGGCCATCGGCGCGGGGCTCACCCCGACCGTCAGCGCGCGGTTCGCCGCGGCGTGCGCCATCCCGGCCACGGCCGTCGCGCTTGTCGTCTTTGGCGGGCTCTACGACTGGCTGCGGTGCGGCCACCGGTGCGGCAGCAGGTGCTGGCGCAAACAGTTGCTTGACCCAGCCAAAAAAGCCCTTTTCTGCCGCCGGCGCTGGCGTTGCAGGCCGCACGACCGGTGCCGGTGCCACTGGTGCCGTGGCTTGCACCACCGGCTTGGGCGTTTCCGGCCGCGGTGCGGCAGCGGGCGCTGGCGCGTCGGGCAGCACGCCCTTGATCACTGGCGTTTGCTTGTTGGTCGGCTCCTGCGAGCGGCGCGTCACCGAGGTGGCGTCCTCGATCTCTTCCGCCATCTTGTAAGAGGCCTGGATGTTGTCCAGCCGCGGGTCGTCGTGCTTAAGACGCTCGAGCTTGTAGTTCGGGGTTTCCAGCGCCTTGTTCGGCACCATCAGCACGTTGATGCGCTGCTTGAGCTCGATCTTGGCGATCTCGGTGCGCTTCTCATTGAGCAGGAACGAGGCCACCTCGACCGGCACCTGGCTCAGCACCGAGGCCGTGTTGTCCTTGAGCGACTCCTCCTGGATGATGCGCAGGATCTGCAGCGCGCTCGACTCGGTGTCGCGGATGTGGCCGGTGCCGTTGCAGCGAGGGCAGGTGATGTGGTTGCCTTCGCTCAGCGCTGGGCGCAGGCGCTGGCGGCTGAGCTCGAGCAGGCCGAACTTGCTGATGGTCGAGAACTGCACCCTCGCGCGGTCCTGGCGCATCGCGTCGCGCAGTCGCTGCTCGACCTCGCGGCG
>CAJAXU010000135.1 GCA_903948045.1 uncultured beta proteobacterium
CAGCAGTGCCGTATTGCTTGAGATACGCCTGCAGCGCAGGGGCCAGCGGCTTCTGGTTGTAGCGTGCATCTTTCGGCCAGTCCTGCGGCGTGCCGGCGGGGATGGTGCGTTGCGCAAAATTAGCGGCGTCATCAATATGTGCCGTGGCGTGGCCCTGAAAGTAAGTGGCACCCAAGGCCCGCCAGAAATAGCCGTGACCGCTAAGCTGGATGGCCAGCCCCGCCAACAGCAGCAGCGCCACCAGCACAATACCGAGCCGGCGCAAAAATATCAGTGTGCCTTGCATGACTGTCTCCGTTCTTGTTGTGCCTGGCCAGACGCCAGGGTCTGGCCGGCAAACCCGCAGTTTACGCGCCCGGGCCGGGTCAGGGTGGGCCAGAAAAATCGACAGTTAAGCGGCTCAATTGCCAACGGACTCGGGCAGCCGCTGCAGGGTCCGTACGGGCGAGGCCAGGATGATCAGCAGTTGGACGAGAAAGCACGCCACCACGGCGGACAGGGCTGCGGCTTCTCCCCATTGGCTACCGATCAGGCCACCCAGGGCAGCACCCAAGGGCCGCGCCCCCGAGCTCACCACCATGTTGATGGACCCCACGCGACCCAACATGCGCAGCGGCGTGACGGTCTGGCGCAAGGTGGTGGAGGTGATGACCCAAATGATCGGCCCGAACCCGAACAACCAGAATGACAACGCGGCCAGCAAGCCCTGCGGCACCAGCAGGGTCGCCGCCATGACCAGGGCAGCCACCAGCGAGAACGCTGGCCCCAACACAATCGCATGCCCTGCGCTCAACCAGCCCACGATGCGCGGAGCCGCCAACGCCCCCATCACCATGCCAACCCCATAAAGAGCCAGGCTCAACCCCACACCCGAGGCGCTCAGCCCCAGCACGCGTATCGCGTAGGGGACGTAGCTGGCCTGCAACATGAACCAGCCCAGGTTCCAGAACACCGAGGTCAGCGCTATTGGGCGCAACAGGCGATGGCGCCACACCAGCGCAGCACCCTCGCGTAACTCCAGCAGCGGATGACGCCTCACGGTGACAGCCCGCACTGGCTCGGCAATCTGCCAGAGGAAAAAGACCGCGGCCACCGACAGCATGGCCGAGAGCACGAACGCCGAGGTCGCACCGGTCCAGCCGATCAGCGCACCAGCCAGGGCTGGTCCGCCGGCAAAAGCCAGACTGCGGGCCAGTTCGAGCCGGCCGTTGGCACGGGTCAGCGCGTCCGAGGGCACCAGCGCGGGCACCAGTGAGGGCGCGGCCACGCTGAACGCAACGGTGCCAACGGCCGCCAAAAAACCGACGCCCGCCAGCAGGCCGATGGACAGCTGATCCGCCAGCAGCGCCGCGACCAGCAGCAGCAGTGCCAGCGCACGCAGTATTTCAGACACCGCCATCAACATGCGCCGTGAACTGCGGTCGGCCAGTAGACCCAGGGGTATGGCCAGCAACAAGAAGGGCAGCGACTGCACCGAGGCCAGCAGGCCCACCTCGCCCGGACCCGCTTTCAAGAGCAGCACCGCCAGCAAGGGCGCTGCCGCCAGGCTCAGTTGCTCGGCCGCCTGTGCCATGAGGTTCGCCCATGAGAGGCGCTGAAATGCGGGAGAGAGTGTGGCGGGCATCGGATATCCTGGTGAAGCCTCATGGTACGCGCTCAGGTATGCCCCGAGGCACCGTGTCCGGAGCTTGTCCTGATCGAACAACCCTTTGGGCGAGCGCCATCGGACCGAATGCCTCTGAAAGACCATGGCGCTCTGGCGCCGGCCCCATTTGGCATATAGTGTTACGACTCGTTAACACTCTCCACGCCATCAGCCCGCGCCAGAGGTTTCATGAAAATCTACGATGCCATTGTTTGGACCGAAAAAGCCATTCTGGTCCTCATTGCGGGATTTACCGTGTATGCGGTGGCCCTTGAAATGCTCACCATCTTGGTGGCACGCTCGGTCAAGCTGACTGACCTGCTGCTGCTGTTCATCTATGCCGAGGTGCTGGGGATGGTGGCCGCCTTCTACAAAAACCGGCGCATCCCGATCACCATCCCGATCTTCATCGCGATCACTGCGCTGTGCCGCCTGATCATCCTGCAGGGCAAGGAGATCAATGCCGTCAACCTCATCTATGAGAGCGGTGCCGTGCTCTTGCTGGCACTTGCCGCCCTGGTCATCCGCTGGAATCTGGTCAACTTGCAGCGCTCGCCGCAACAATCGGTGGATGACGAAGACCAATGACCGTCCTACCCCCAAAAATTCTCCTTGTTGCCTGAAAGTACTCCTCTATGTCCTCGGTGAAGTCGTGTGTTGAAAAGAAATCCGGCGAAGTTTTTTCCCTGCCCTCTTCGGCCCCTGTGCAGCAGGCGCTGGAGCTGATGCGCAACAGGCGCATCCGTTCGGTGATGGTGATCGATGACGGCGCCCTGGCCGGCATCGTGACGCAGGGCGACTGCGCTATCAAGGTGCTGCTGCCCGGCCTGAGCGCCACGCAAACCCTGGTTTCGGACATCATGACCCGCTCGCCCTTGACCGTGACCATGAACGAGACGCTGCAGCAGTGCATGGCCATCATGACCTCGCGAAACTTCCGCCACCTGCCGGTGCTGGACAAGGGCCGGGTGCTGGGCATGGTGTCGATCGGTGACATCGTCAAGGACATCATGAGCCTGCAGGGTGACCAGATCATGTTCCTGGAAACCTACATCAAGGGTCACGGCGCAGCCTGAATTCGCCGGGAGATAATCCCGGCCACATGGCACTTATCACCCTTCTTGACGCCCAGCTGGCTTTTGGGCACGTCGCCCTGCTCGATCACGCTGATTTTTCACTGGAAACCCAGGAGCGGGTCGGCCTGATCGGCCGCAATGGCGCGGGCAAGTCGTCCCTGCTGAAAATCCTGGCCGGCATGGAAAGGCCGGACGACGGCACCGTGCAGGTACAGGGCAACACCCGCATCGCCTACGTGGCGCAGGAACCGGTGCTGGACGCTGATGCTACCGTTTTTGTAGCTGTCAGTGCAGGTCTGGCAAGGGTTGTGGCCCTGATTGATGAGTATTCCCAGGGTCACGGCGACCTAGATGCGATGCAAAGCGAGATCGAGGCGCTGGACGGCTGGAACTGGGAACAGCGCGTCACTGAGACCCTGCACCGGCTGCACCTGGACCCCGGCGCCACCGTGCGTACCCTGTCGGGCGGCACCAAAAAACGCGTGGCCTTGGCGCAGGCGCTGGTGGCGCAGCCCGATGTGCTGCTGCTGGACGAGCCGACCAACCACCTGGACCTGGACTCGATTGAGTGGCTGGAGGGCCTGCTGGTCGAGTTCAAGGGCAGCATCATCACCATCACCCACGACCGCGCCTTTCTGGACCGGGTGGCGACACGCATCGTGGAACTCGACCGTGGCCGCCTCTTGTCGTACCCCGGTAACTTTGCCGCCTACCTGACGCAAAAAGAAGAGCAGTTGGCGCAAGAAGCCGTGATCAACGCGCGTTTCGACAAATTACTGGCGCAAGAAGAGGTGTGGATCCGCAAAGGCGTGGAAGCCCGGCGCACCCGGGCCCAAGGGCGCATCACCCGGCTGGACCGGCTGCGCGCCAGCCGCGAAGCGCGGCGTGAAACACTGGGCAGCGTCAACATGGACGTGGCCAGCGGCGCCGCCAGCGGCAAGCTGGTAGCCGAACTGACGCATATCTCCAAGTCGTTTGGCGAGCGCGTGATCGTGCGCGACTTCAGCGCCACCATCCTGCGCGGCGACAAGGTCGGCCTACTCGGGCCCAATGGCGCCGGCAAGACCACGCTGCTCAAGCTGATTCTGGGCGAGCTCGCACCCGATCCGGCGCCGGCCAATGCGCCGCCCCCCGAGCCCGGCCACAGCCGCTGGGGCACGGTGCGCCAGGGCGCCAATGTGCAGGTGGCCTACTTTGACCAGATGCGCAACGCGCTGGACCTAGACGCCACGCTGGAAGACTTCATCAGCCCGGGCAGCGAGTGGATCGAGATCG
>CAJAXU010000136.1 GCA_903948045.1 uncultured beta proteobacterium
GTGATTCCCAGGGGCCGCGCCCTTACAACTCGGGCACCTGGGGCCCCAGCGCCTCCAGCGCCATGATTGCGCGCGACGGATTTTGCTGGAGCGAGGAATCGTGACACACCGCGTTGGCACATGCAGCGGCAGCAGGTGCAGCTACACCGCAATCCGCCACGCCAACGGTTTCTATTAGGAGTATTTATGCTGGACCGAATCAAAGCTTCCCTGCCTTCCTTGGCACCCGCCGAGCAACGGGTGGGCAAGCTGTGTCTGGCCGACCCGCGCGCCTTTGCCAAACTACCGGTGAGTGAGCTGGCCGACCGCTCGCATGTGAGCAAGCCCACCGTGGTGCGGTTTTGCCGCAGCGTGGGTTACGACGGCCTGTCGGACTTCAAACTCAAACTGGCCGGAACCGTGAACGAAGGCGTGCCCTTCATCCACCGCAGCGTGGACGCCGACGACAAAACCAACGACATCATGGTCAAGGTGATCGACAACACCGTGGCCGCCTTCTTGAAGTACCGCAACGACGCCAGCAGCGCCGCGATTGAGCGGGCGGTGAACGCACTGGTGGCAGCCTACCGCGACGGCAAGCGCATCGAATTTTTCGGCGTTGGCAATTCGGGCGTGGTGGCACAAGACGCGCAGCACAAGTTCTTCCGGCTCGGCGTGCACACCATCGCCTACAGCGACGGCCACATGCAGGTGATGAGCGCCTCGGTGCTGGGCCCGGGCGATTGTGTGGTGGTGATCTCCAACTCAGGCCGCACCCGCGACCTGATGGACGCCTGCGACATTGCACGTAAAAACGGCGCCACCACCATCGTCATCACCGCCAGCGGCTCACCGCTGGCCAGCGCCGGCCACATCCACCTGGCGGCCGACCACCCCGAGGGCTTTGACCGCTACAGCCCCATGGTGTCGCGCCTGCTTCACCTGATGATCATCGACATTTTGGCCACCTGCGTGGCGCTGCGCATCGGCGGCGAGACCTTGCAACCGCTGCTGCGCGAGATGAAGAACAACCTGCGCAGCAAACGCTACGCTTAAGACTCAGCCGCCAGCGGCATGCCCTGCTCCACCAGGCTGGCATGCAGCGCAGCGCCCAGGGGCAGTACCTCGTCATTGAAATCGTAGCGGCTGTTGTGCAAAAAACAACTGCCCACACCGTTCTCCTCGCCCTGCCCCAGCCGCATGTAGGCGCCAGGTTTCACCTGCAGCATGAAGGAGAAATCTTCGGCGCCCATGCTGGGCTCCATGTCACGCACCACATGCTCGCGCCCGACCAGGCTCTGCGCCACGTCGCCGGCAAAGTGGGCCTCGGCCGGGCTGTTGATGGTGGCCGGGTAGCTGCGCTCGTAAGTCACCACCGCCGTTGCACCAAAACCGATGGCCACCGCCTGGCACAGCTCGGTCAGGCGCTTTTCCAGCAGGGCCTGCACCACCGGGCTGAAGCTGCGCACCGTGCCGACCAGGGTGGCGCTGCCGGGGATCACGCTCATGGCGGCCGGGTCGCCGGCACGCATGGAACACAGGCTGATCACCGCGTTGTCCATCGCCTTGACGTTGCGCGACACAATGCTTTGCACCGCCGTGATGATGTGCGCCGCCACCAGCACCGGGTCTACCGTGGTGTAGGGATGGGCGCCGTGGCCGCCCTTGCCCGTGATCTCAATAGTGACGCGGTCGGCAGCCGCCATCATCGGCCCGGGGTTGATGCCCACGGTGCCGGGCCGCATCGCCGGCCAGTTGTGCATGCCGTACACCGCGTCCACCGGAAAGCGCTCAAACAGCCCGTCCTCGATCATGGCGCGTGCACCGGCGTAACCCTCTTCACCGGGCTGGAAGATCAGCACGGCGGTACCGTCAAACTGCCGGGTTTCCGCCAGGTAGCGCGCCGCACCTACCAGCATGGCGGTGTGGCCGTCGTGCCCGCAGCCGTGCATGCGGCCAGAAGCGGTCGATTTCCAGGCAAAGTCGTTGTGCTCGGTCATGGGCAGTGCGTCCATGTCAGCGCGCAGCCCGATCATGCGGCCGCTGGCGGTGCTGCGGCCGCGAATCACACCCACCACGCCGGTCTGGCCGATGCCGGTATGGATCTCATCCACGCCACACAGCTGCAGCGCCTGCTTCACCCGTGCCGCCGTGTAGTGCTCCTCAAAGCCGAGCTCAGGGTGCGCATGCAGCTCGCGCCGCAGCGCGGTGATCTCGGGGTGAAACGCGGCAATGTGCGCAAAGGCGCGGCCGTGCACTTTCAGTCGGGATGCCTGCATAACTTGCTCCTGCGCGGTTAGCGCTTGGTCAGCGTCACCGGCCCATACCAGGCCTGCGTTTCTGAGCGGGTGTTGTCGGTATCGGTCATGATGCCCACCCCCAGCAGCGCGCCGGGGGGCTCACCAAAAGCGGCTTTGAAGTCGGCCGCAATGTCGCGCCGGTAATCCAGCCACTGGTTCAGCCGTCCGGCACCTGACTCGACCACCAATTTGCGGATGCGGTCGGTGCGCGGGTTGACAATCACACTGCCAGGCGCACGCGTGTTGCACCACACGTACATCAAGGTGGCGTAGGGCATGGGCTCGCCAGTGAGCGTGTGCGCCAATTCCGACAGCATGGCGTTCTTCATGGAAAACTTGCTGCGGTCACCCTCAAACACCAGCACCAGCCGCACCGGCGAGTCATCGGCCTCGCGCAACGCCATGTCAGCGCTGGCAATCAGCGCAGGTACTTTCCAGGAAAACTGCACCTGCTCAAGCTCCGTGGCGGACAAGCGGATTTTTTGGTGCAACAGGCTGATGGAGGTCTGGGTATGCGCACGCAGGGCGTGCCGACCATCGGTGTACACATAGCGATAGCGACTGGCTGCTTTGCCGGGGAACGGCTGATGCTCCCACACCGAAGCTACCCCAGGTGATGCAGTGCCCAAGGCCCACGGGCTTTGACCGGGTTTGTCTGCAAGACTAACGGTAGCGGGCGCATCCACCAACGCCGGCTTGGGCGACACCGCGCAACCGCCGCACAAAACCACTACGGCAAGGCAGCACCCAGCCAAGCCCAAGGGAGACATCAAACCGCCATTACGCCGTTGCATCATGCCTCTGATTCTGACACAGCCTGTCGCCCCAAACGGCCCAAAAAAAACCCCGCCAAGCGAACTTGGCGGGGTTTTTTAGGTTTCAGCTTCTCACGCTGGCATCAAGCCAGCAGGAAAATCAGAACATCTTGTGCACGCCAACTTGCCATGTGGCATTGGCCAGGGTGCTGGTCTTGCCGATGTCAGCAAACAGCAGAGCAGTCTTGCTCAGGCTGTAGTCAACGCCAACCGCGAAGGTGTCAGCGCCAGTGGTTTGGTTCTTCATGTAAGCAGCCTTGCCGGTGGCAGCACCAAAGGGTGCGGTCACGCCGACGTGGTACTGCTCGCCACTGACCACGCCGCTGGCGGTGCCTTTGGAGCTTGCATAGCCAGCCATGACCTTGGCAACCTTGAGGTCATAAGAACCACCAAGGCCCATGCCGGTGGTTTGTGCGTCTACGGCGACGCTGGCTGTCGTCGCTGGCTGGAGGCCATATGCTGGAAGTGCGCCCAGAGTCAGAGCAGCGCTCTTCTCAGACACGAAACGCAGCGCCAAAGGACCCGCTGCGTAGTTAATGTAGATCCATGAGCCGTCTTCGTTGGCAGCTGCACCGTCCATGCTCACACCGATTTGAGCGGACAGGCCGCTGATGGTCGGGGTTTGGTACTGCACCATGTTGGTGAAACGAGCGCCGATGCCGTTACCAGCGTACGGGCTGATGGTGCCCGTGGCGCCGAATGCGTCAAATGCATACAGACCAGACAGGCCCCAACGGCCGGCACGTACTTGACCCCAGCTGGCATCAACCCAGACTGACGAGTTGCGCCAGAGTTGGTTGGTTGCAGTGGCAGGACGACCAGCGGAAACTTCACCATTCATGATGTCATTGCGCATGTGGTACTGGCCAGTGGCCTTCATGCCGCCGCCCAGGTCTTCCACCGCAGTGATGGTGATGTTGTTGGCAGCCACGTCGTTGGTACCAACGATGGTTTCTGCACCAGCAGCGCCAGAGTTCTGGAAAGCAGCGCGCACGCCGCCGGACAGGGTGACTTGGGCAGAAGCAGCGCCGACCAATGTCAGGGCAGCAATAGCTACGAGAGTTTTTTTCATTTCAGATTTCTCCAAGGTTGAACAAGAGGCTCAGGACCCTGTTGCTAGGCTTCCCGGCCAACCTCCCGTTTAAGGAAGTTAGGTGTATTCAAACAGACGACTGCGGGCTTGGCAAAGAAAAGCCGTTCGCCAGACCAAAAATCGGCATTTTTTGTTGCGGGCTGGCAACACCACCCTGGTTCGCAGGCTTTTTGGACCCCCGCATGCATGGATCCCCGCCTGCGCGGGGATGACGGGGTCAGCGCGTCGCCGCCGGTCCCACTTCATGCCCGGTGTGACCGCATATTCATCGTCGCTACACCACGTCATCCCCACCGGGGATCCATGCCGTGCTTGGTGCTTGACGGCGGTCAGGCCGCTGACGGATCTGTCACCCTAGAATGATTCCTATGGACAAATTGATCATCGCCGCCGACGCCGCCCTGCGTACCCTGTTTGCCAAACCTCGCGCGGGGCGCGTGTGCCCGACGCTGCCGGACCAGGGCACCGAGCTGAGCGCCGCAGAGAAAGCTGAAGCCGGCGCGCTGATGCGGGTCAACCATGTGGGCGAGGTGTGCGCCCAGGCCTTGTACACGGCGCAGGCATTTGCAACCAGCAACGCGGCACTGCGCACCCACTTCATACAGGCCAGCACCGAGGAGACCGACCACCTGGCCTGGACCAGCCAGCGTCTGGAGGAGCTCGGCGCCCGGCCCTCGCTGCTTAACCCGCTGTGGTACGCCGGTGCCTTTGGCCTTGGGCTGCTGGCGGGCCGGCTGGGCGACCGCGTCAGCCTGGGCTTTGTGGTGGAGACCGAAACCCAGGTGGAAGCGCACCTGCAGAGCCATCTGAGCCTGCTGCCAACCAACGATCACGCCTCACGCGCCATCGTGGCGCAGATGAAAGACGACGAAGCGCGCCATGCGCTGGAGGCCCGCCAAGCCGGCGCGCTGGAGTTGCCAGCCCCCGTCAAAGCGCTGATGACCGCAGCCGCCAAGGTGATGACGACGGTGGCGCAGCGGGTTTAAGGCTGGCCATGCTGGCTGGGGTATCAGGCTAACATTTCCAGCAGTACGCCATGCCAAGCCTTGGTGTCGACTTTTCCCATTTTTTTGCCCAGCCTGATTTTGTCGACGCACCGCAGTTGGTCGAGCAGGATTCGGGCACTTTTGCCCTGAAAAGTCACCTCTGGGCGACATCCCATGGGCCTGCCGGCGCTGGTCAGGGGCGCAATGATGACCCTTGGCAAGGCTTGATTCATATCGTCCGGTGAGACGACCAGTGCCGGGCGGGGTTTTTCGAGTGATCGCCCGGTTCACCACACCCACTCACCGTCATCCGCGCCGGGCAGGGCCAACCAGTCCTGCGCTTCAGCCTGCTCCTGCTTAGGGTTGTAGGATGCCCACCCGCAGAGGCAAGCCCGATGCAGCCCGATAACGCGTAAGGGTGGGCGTCGTACAAGCCCCGAGGGAGGAAACCGCGGTGCCAGAGAGAGCCCCAA
>CAJAXU010000137.1 GCA_903948045.1 uncultured beta proteobacterium
AGGGCCAGCGCCAGCGCCGCCGGGCTGGCGCATCCGTTCAAGGTCTCGAAGGCGCCCAAGCCGGCCCCGGCATCGGCGTCGAAGTCGGCCAGCCGAACCTCCTGCCCGGCGTTGGCCTTGCGTCCGGCACGCGCCATCAACTCCGTCAGCGATTCCTCGCCAGCGCTCAGGAATAGCAACCTCCAGCGCAGCGAAGCGCGTGCCGTCCCGTTTCTTTGCGCACGCGCCTTGCCCTGACCATTGGCCAGCAAATAGGCCGCTTCCCCTGCCTCTTTCGGGTCACACTGGCTGAGTTCATCCAGAATCAGCAGGCCGTCGTTGTGCAGCGATGCCAGACTTTCCAAACCGTTGGCCGTGGCGCGCCAAGCCCGTGCATAGGACAGTGGATCGCCCCACACGGACGCCGCTGCCTTGAGTGCCGTCGACTTGCCGCAAGACGATTTGCCGCGCAGGTGGAATCCACCGGAATCCTCGCCGACCAATGCGGCCAGTGCCCCTGCGAATGCCGTGCACACCGCGAACACCACCCGCGAGTTTCCCGCTGCCAGTGCCGCCACCGAAGCGCGCCACTCTTGTGCCGTGCCCGCAGTCGCAAATGCGGGCTCGATCGCGTGCGCGTTCTGAAACACCACCAGCTCGACGGCGTCGCCGATGGTCTCCGACGGCATCGTGTAAACCGCCCCATGCCAGCCGAGCCGCTCTACGCAACGCGCCCGTTGGTCTACCGGCCAAACCTTGATGTAGGCCGCCAACAGATCACGGGCCGAGCGGCCGGTGGCGATGTGCAACCCCAGGCGAGCCAGTTCGCGCCGCACGTCGGTGCCGTCGCCTTCGAGCAGTTCCAGAGGCATGGCCCATTGGTGCCGGACGTCGTCGTCATCAAACCATTCGAGCAGCCGGCCCCATTCCCCGCTCTTGCTGTCTCTCGTCTTTGCGATGACACCCAATGGGGAACACACCCACACTGGTGCCTTCTGGTTGCCCTCATGGTCGGTCCCGGTGAAAAGCACCCCGCGCTCTGTCAGCTCGAACCGTCCGTCGCTGTATCTGCAGGAGTTGGGCGGATCGTCGGCCGCCTGGGCGCGCGCATCAGCTTGAACTGCAGACCCGGCGACCTTCGCACCATCGTCGCCTGGCGCGACTCCCGGATCTTGCTCACACGCCAGAGCAAGCACGTCTACTGCTTTCGCCTCGGGATGGCTGGCCAGCCAGTCGACGACATCGCCCTTTGGCGCAAGCCCCAACAGGTCGACGTCGATGACCTTCACCCTGCAACCCAATGGCCTCAGCCCAGCCAATACGGCATCGGCGTAGTGCCGGCCTGGCGCATCGTTGTCGGGCCAGATCAACACATCACGGCCGGCCAGCGCCTGCCAGTCCGCCTCGCCTGCGGAATCCGCCGCGCCCGACGTCGTCACGAGCAGCCCGAGCGCGGCCAACCGGTCCGCCTTGTATTCGCCTTCGGTGACGATCACCACGTTATCGGGGCGGGATACCAGTTCATGCAGCCGGTACAGCGGCTTGCCATTGACGGGCTTCATCGGCTCGCGCAACTCATACCCCGTGCCGGTGAGCTTCATTGGCCGAATCCACTTCTTCCCCGTCACCGGATGCTTGGCGCGGATGCGCCAATAAAGCGGGTTCGCCTCTCGGTTGGTGTAGGTGTGCAGCGCCTCGAACCTGAAGCCACTAAGCAAGGCGCCGGCGGCCAGCCGGCGCGCCGCGTCCATCGGCGTTTCCTGGGTGATGGTCATGGCGCAAGCTCCCACGCACCGAGCGACTTCGCCGCATCAATGAACCGCAGTGCATGCCGGCGCATGTGAAACGCCAGCACGTCGCCGCCACGCGCCCCGCACGACATGCAGCGAAATGCGCCGGTCTCGATGCGCACCCGCAATGACGGGCTCGTATCCGGGTGGAACGGGCAGAGGGCGTCGCGCCAGGCACCGCGGCCGAGCAACTTGACGCCTTCGCCCGCGTAGTAGTCCGCAGGCTTGGGGAGCAAGCGACGGTCAAAGGCGAATCGACGGAAGTTACCCGGCATGGGGCGCGTCCCGGGCCTTGTCGCCGCCAGCGTGCGGTCGCCCACCATCCCGGGCTAACGCGCCTCGCGCTGGAAGTCCCTGGCAATCCTGACGCGCTCGGTGATCCATGCGCTGACCTCCGATTCCAGCCAACCGACTGCGCGGCGACCAAGCGTCACGGGCTTGGGGAAGGAGCCTTGCTGGACGTACAGATAGATGGTGCTGCGCGCAAGGCCGGTGCGGATTTGGACATCCTTGCGGCGCAGAAACGCTGGCTCGCGTTGGCTGGGTTGAGACATGGTGGTCACCTCGTGGCTGTCAATGGAAGTACCGATGTTTCCATCAAAGGCCGTCCCTCTCCGGTGCCATTGGAGCTTGGACGAGGCACTGATTCGGCGTGATGGGCCCAAGTGTCTATGCATGCGGGTAGGCCGGACGGTGCCTTCCAACGGCCGTCGAAACACGTCGCTTCACCAGCCAGATCACCAGGGATCTGCCCTCTGCAGCATGGACCCATCAGGCGGCGCATGGACTAGTCGGGTCTGCTGGGGATTCGTCGTCCGTACTCGAAGTCGCTACACGAGTCGGCTCGATCGTGCAACCCCGAATCGGGTCTTCGTCGAGGACCTGATTCCTATGGCCGGGCGCCGATCATTGGCTCACAGCAACGTCGGCACCCTTCGCAAACGCGGATGGCGTCTGGCCCCGAATCGATGCGCTGTTGAGTTGCGAGGATCGCTGCGGCCGGAAACTTTGGCGGGTCTCAACTGGCAGTTTTCTGGTGACCACGTCGTGAAACCGGGCACCCGAATTTGACCAGGGGCAGTCATGGAAGGCGATTGCCCAACCTGGTCACATGACCGTCGCTTCGAGGCGGAAAATGCCTGCGGCCGCTCGAATCTCTTTCATGTGACCATGACCTGGAAGCGGCTTGGTCTCAATCGTCACAAGGCCAACTTGTGCCAACTGGTCTACATCGCGTTTGACAGCACTGCGATCGCGCTGCAATCGCCCAGCAATGACTGTGATCGAACCCGGTTCACGCTTGACGCTGCGGAACACTTCCAGTCGGCTTGCAGTCAGCAGGCGCAACAGATCGGCAGGATCTTCAAAGCTGACAGTACGCTCCTCTGGCATCGGTTGAACAGCGTCAGCCAATCGTGCCAACACCTTACCTCTGCGAAAGAAATCTTGTTCGTTGCCTGCCTTGAGAGTGACATTTTTCATGCTGTTCTCCTGAGTGCGGCCCAATCGGCCTGGAACTGATCTTCTATGTCGTCAAAACTCGTGAATTCAACCGCAGCCACAACACCGAAATAGTGCCGGTGGTGATGCCCATGCTGGTTGTCATAACCCACCACGCGCCCGTTGTCACCGGCGTGCAGCGCACGGTTGATGTAGGCAAGGTTGTACCGAGTCACCTGACCTTGCGCGTCAACCCAAATTTCACGTCGAAGTTGACCATTTCCGCGCTTATGCGTGATGTGGTGCGTATCGTCGATGACTTTTCGATCAGCCATGACGCAATCTATCATGGCTGCCCCCCTGGTGGCTTGCGTTGACTCGGTCCGGGGCTGGATTTGGCATCGGCGGCCGAACCCCTGCCAAGTCGGGTAGCGACATTCTGGTGGGGGTATTTTTGGGGGTACTTCAGATTCTCAAAATCAGAAAAGGCTTATTCCATGCGGTCTAGCGGGCATGATGTGAAAGACACCCTCCCGCCAAGACTATTTCGAACTGATTCCAAGTCGTTCGAACAATTTCTAACCCGTTCGGGGCCACTTTAGGCGCGCTCCTAGAGCACTTTCCGGATCAGACAGGCTTCTTCATGGCCTAAATGTCTTTACCTCTTGTGTGCTGGTCATGAAAGTTGCCCTCTTAAATGGTGAATTGGAGTAATGAGATTTGATTTCAGTGGCTGCTGACCCAGTTTTCAACATGCAGTCCAGCGTAGTTCACAAAGTCAGCTTCGTTGTTAGTGACCAGTGTCACACCTAAAGCGACCGCATGGGATGCGATGAGTTTGTCCAGAGCATCTCGGTTGCGATCTTTGTAGGCTGCG